>DATIAB010000301.1:0-6468 GCA_035458265.1 Ornithinibacter sp.
CCCATGACCCGCGCCGCGTCCTTGACCGCCTGCTTGGCCTTGATGGTGCCGTAGGTGACGATCTGGGCGACGCGGTCGCTGCCGTACTTCTCGGTGACGTAGCGGATCACCTCGCCGCGCCGGCGCTCGTCGAAGTCGACGTCGAAGTCGGGCAACGAGGGCCGCTCCGGGTTGAGGAACCGCTCGAAGATCAGGCCGTGCGGCACGGGGTCGAGGTCGGTGATCTTCATGGCGTACGCGCACATCGACCCTGCGCCCGACCCGCGACCGGGACCGACCCGGATGCCGTGGTCCTTGGCCCACGTGATGAAGTCGGCGACGACGAGGAAGTATCCGCAGTTGTGTACCGCGACACCCTCTGCGACGTAGGTGTGGTCGCCCGAGACCGTGAGGTTGTACACCGTCCCCGAGTAGGCCTCACGCCCCACGGACCTCACGCGCACCCACCAGCGGCCATCAACGCAGCGAGCGTTGTACGGCTGCTTGCTGGACTCGGGGACCCACTGCACCTTCAGAACCCGCTGGCTCGGACTGTGTTCGACGGTGCACCACTGACCCAGCGACAGGAGGATGGATCGCAACTGTCGGGCCAGGACGTCGTCGACAGTGGTCACCATCCACGTGCCACGAGCGTCGATGTGGCCGTCGCCCTCATGCCATCCGCTCACGAATGCCCACTGCGCCTCGTCCGGCGTCGACAGAACCCATTCCGGCACGCGCTTGTGCCGGACCCCCGAACCGAAGAGCTCCTTCAGAACGAGGGCCAACGGGTGGTTGGTCAGCATGACGACCACGCCGTGACGGTCCGGGACGGCCTGCGAGGCTTTGGCGTAGACGCGCGGCGTACCCAGTCCGAGCTGCCCGATCACCTGGCACAGCCGCTCCACGGCCGGCTCCTCCCCATGGAGGGTCCATCCGATCTGGCCCGGGTTGACGGCACCCTGAGGGTCGTGGAGATGCCCCTCTGCAACCCACAACCCGAGGAGCCACATGAGGTCGGGGGACCATGCGAGCTTCGCAGGCAAGGTACCGACGTTCTGACGGGCCTGACGCGTGACTCCGGCCCCCATCCTGAAGACTCGCCCGTCCTCGGTACGTCCTGTCGTCCATCCGGATGCGTCAATCAGCGACTGGACGTCAAGGTCCTGATAGGGCGGTCGTTCCGGTTGCGGAAGGAGCACTTCGTCCCCCGGGCGAACGTCCTTGGCCTCGACCCACCCGCGATGGGCAACGAGGAAGGGGTGCTCGGCGGTTGCCTTGACGGGAAAGACCTGACCGAACGGTCGGATGACGTGGAGGTCCTCGGTGACGGTCCGCGTGAGAACCTTCTCGACGACGGCCGACCGCCCCCGCAGGACGTGGGTGTCGACCGACGTCACCACGTCCCCCTGCTGGACGTCTCGAATCGCCTTCCACGCACCATCTCCCATGAGCACCGGGGTCTCGGGCGGGAAGCAGTACCCCTTGCTGGTGATGACCTCGCTCTCGAACTCCGCCTGTCGCTGGGCGTACTCGGGGATGCCGTTCGGGAACCTCTCGGTGAGGCCGCGCTGCACCTCCTTGACGAACCAGCTGGCCTCGCTCTCCCCCGGAGGGCAGGGGAACTGGGGCATGTAGCGCCCCTCGTCGACCGTGAAGGAGACGTCGCACATCTCGGCGATGAGCAGGGTGTTGTCGCAGGCCTGGGGCAGCTCGCGCCACACCTGGCGCATCTCGGCGGGGCTCTTGAGGTAGAAGTCGTCGGCGTCGAACTTGAAGCGGTTGGGGTCCATCATCGTCGAGCCGGACTGCACGCACAGCAGGGCGGAGTGCGCCTTGGCGTCCTCGGGGCTCGTGTAGTGCAGGTCGTTGGTGGCCACGAGCGGAAGGTTCAGCTCGCTCGCCAGGCGCAGCAGGTCCTTCATGACGCGGCGCTCGATGTCGAGCCCGTGGTCCATGACCTCGCAGAAGAAGTTCTCGGCCCCGAAGATGTCGCGAAGGTCGGATGCCGCCTGCTTGGCCAGGTCGTACTGGCCCAGTCGCAGGCGGGTCTGGATCTCGCCCGACGCACAGCCGGTCATGCCGATCAGTCCCGTGCCGTACTGGCTGAGCAGCTCGCGGTCGATGCGCGGCCACTTCGCGTAGACCTGGTCGAGCGAGGCCTGCGAGTCCATCCGGAAGAGGTTGTGCAGCCCGACGTTGTCCCTGGCGAGCAGGGTCATGTGCGTGTAGGCGCCTGACCCCGACACGTCGTCGCCGGGGCGGGTGCGCTCGTCGCCGTATTTCACGCGGGTCTTGTCCGTGCGGTGGGTGCCGGGGGTGACGTACGCCTCGACCCCGATGATCGGTTTGACGCCGGTGCCTTGGGCCTTCTTCCAGAACTCGTAGGCTCCGAAGACGTACCCGTGGTCGGTCGTGGCGAGTGCCGGCATCCCCATCTCGGCCGCGCGCGCGAAGAGGTCGCCGATGCGAGCCGCGCCATCGAGCATCGAGTACTCGGTGTGGACGTGCAGGTGGACGAAGGAGTCGTTCGGTGAGGACATCGCCGACCATCCTAGGTCGCCGGGCCGACAGCCCTTCGGCGCGTCGCCGGCCGTGTCGCCGCCGAGCCTCAGAGGCGGTCGAGGGCGCCCTGGAGGTCGGCGGGATAGCCGCTCGTGAACGTGACCCACTGCCCGGAGCCCGGGTGCTCGAACCCGAGCCCGACGGCGTGCAGCCACTGCCGTTCCAGGCCGAGCCGGTGCGCGAGCGTGGGGTCGGCACCGTAGGTGAGGTCGCCGACGCAGGGGTGCCGCACGGCCGCCATGTGAACCCGGATCTGGTGCGTGCGCCCCGTCTCGAGCCTGATCTCGAGCAGCGACGCGTGCCGGAACGCCTCGATCAGCTCGTAGTGCGTCACGGCGTGCTTGCCCGAATCCATGACCGCGAACTTGTAGTCGTGCCCGGGGTGACGGCCGATGGGTGCGTCGATCGTGCCCACGAGCGGGTCCGGGAGGCCCTGCACCAGCGTGTGGTACGTCTTGTCGACGCGGCGCTCCTTGAACGCGCGCTTGAGCACGGAGTAGCCCCGTTCGCTCTTGCAGACGACCATGAGGCCGGAGGTGCCCACGTCGAGGCGGGACACGATGCCCTGCCGCTCGCTCGCCCCGCTGGTCGAGATCCGGTAGCCGGCGGCCTTGAGGCCCGCCAGCACGTTGGGCCCGGCCCAGCCGACGCTCGGGTGTGCGGCGACGCCGACGGGCTTGTCGACGACGACGATGTCCTCGTCGTCATGGACGACGCTCATCCCCGGAACGGGCTCGGCCACCACCTCGAGCACCGCGCTCGCGGGGGATGCCGGGAGCGTCACCTCGAGGACGTCGCCGGCACTGACCCGGTGGCTCTTGCCGACGCTCGCGGTGTTGACGACGACGCCACCCTCGGTCGCGATGTCGGCCGCGCGGGTGCGTGAGAGGCCGAAGAGCCGTGCGATCGCCGCATCGACCCGCTCTCCCTCGAGCCCGTCGGGCACGAGGACGGTGCGGGCGTCAGACATCAGCGTGCTCCGGATGGTGGGGCGGCCCCGCGACAGGGGTTCCGCGGTAGGCGAGGACCATGATGATCGCCGCTCCGGCGACGATCGCGATGTCTGCGACGTTCCCGACGAAGGCGCCGAAGTAGTCGATGAAGTCGACGACGTGGCCCCGACCCGGGCCGGGCGCCCGGAAGAACCGGTCACCGAGGTTTCCCAGCGCCCCGCCGAGCAGCAGTCCCAGAGCGATCGCCCAGGCCAGCGTGCCGACCTTCCGCGCCGCCAGCACCACCCACACGAGGATGACGATCGAGACCACCGTGAGGATCCACGTCGCTCCGTCCCCGATCGAGAAGGCGGCCCCGGGGTTGCGGATGAGGTTCAGCGAGATGAAGGACCCCACGAGGTCGACCTTCTCCCCGGGCGTCAGTGTCTCCAGAGCCCACACCTTGGTGGCCTGGTCGAGGGCCAGCACGACGAGGGCAAGGCCCAGAAGTACGGTCGTCAACCGCCGCCGAAGCTCCGGCGAGGCCGGAGGTGGCGTGGACGGGGAGGGCTCGGTCGCGGTCAGCGGCGTTCCTGCTTCTTCTTGCATGGCATGCACAGGGTCGCACGAGGAGCGGCCTGCAGCCTAAGTTTGCCGATGGGGTTGCCGCAGGACTCGCAGATGCCGTACGTGCCGTCGTCGAGCCGCTCGAGGGCATGTTCGGTCTGGTCGAGCATCACGCGGGCGTTGTTGGCCAGCGAGATCTCCTGCTCGCGCTCGTACGTCTTGGCGCCAGCGTCCGCCTGGTCGTCTCCCGCACCGTCGCCCGAGTCCCGCATGAGGACGACGAGGTCGCTCTCCGCGTGACGCAGTTCACTGCGCAGCTGTGCGATGTCGTGCTCGAGCTCGGCTCGCACCTCGCGCAGCTCCTTGGCGGTCCACGGAGACTCATCGTCGCGCACGGCCAGTGCGCTGCTCGCCGCTGCCTTCTTCACGGGTGCCGCCTTCCTGGTCGCAGCCGCGGCCTTGGCCGACGCCGTCCTCGCCGGAGCGGCGGCCTTCTTCGCCGGAGCCGCAGCCTTCTTCGCCGGAGCCGCGGCCTTGGCCGGCGCCTTCTTGGCGGGTGCGGCGGCCTTGTCTGCCGGAGCCGCGGCCTTGGCCGGTGCCTTCTTCGCGGGTGCGGCGGCCTTCTTCGCCGGAGCCGCCTTCGTTGCGGTCTTCTTGGCAGGCGTCGTCTGCTGGGCGGGCGCCGCCGTGCTCGCTGCTGCCTGACCTCCGACGGCTTTGCGTGCGGCAGCGGCCGCCTGCTTCGCGACGGACATTGCCAGCTTGGCAACCATGCGTACCCACTTTCCGAGGGTTCGGCGGGCCGTGGTCGACCCTCGCCAGTGGGGGTGAGGATACGGCGTGTGCCTGCTGGCCTCAACGGCAAAACGCCGGTGTGCCGGGCCAGTTCGCTCACAGCGCGAGGAAGGGCCCGGCCGATGGCCGGGCCCTCCTCGCGCGGAGACGTCAGCCGTGGTGTCCCGCCTGCGGCGCGGCAGCTGCCTCCGCGTGCTGCTCATCCTCGCCGGACTCGTCGGTGGCGGTGACCTTCAGCTCTGCCAGCTGTCCCTGGATGTAGGTGTGCAGGCGCGAGCGGTAGTCACGCTCGAAGCCGCTCAGCTCCTCGATCTTTCGCTCGAGCAGCCCGCGGTCACGCCCGAGCTCCTCGAGAATCGCCGCCTTCTTCTGCTGCGCCTCGGCGACCATCCCGGTGGAGCGTTCGCGGCCTTCGGTGAGCATCTCGTCCCGTTGGGCGGTGGCCGTGCTGAGCATCTCGTCACGCTGGGCGGTTGCGGTCGAGAGCATCTCGTCGCGCTCAGCCGTCGCCGTCGTCAGCATCTCGTCACGCTGGGCCGTGGCCGTGGAGATGAGCTCCTCCTTGGTGCTCGTCCCCGTCGCGATGAGCTCGTCGTGCTTGGCCTGCGCAGTGCCGATCAGCTCGTCGTGACGTGCCTGACCCGTGCTGATCAGCTCGTCATGACGTGCCTGACCCGTGCTCACCAGCTCGTCATGCCGTGCCTGACCGGTGCTCACCAGCTCGTCGTGACGACGCTGCCCTTCGGTGACGAGCTCCTCGTGGCGGGCCTCGCCGGCGGCCACGTGCTCGTCGTGCAGTCGCTGGGCGAGCGCGATCACGCCCGCGGCGCTGGCGCCACCACCGGCACCGGCCAGAGCGACGGCACCGACAGCGTTGTCGCCCTCGCCACGCTGAGCTGCCGCGGCAGCGCGCTGCTCCGCCTCACGCTCTGCCTGCTCGGCACGCTCAGCCGCCTTGGCGATCCGGGCCTGCGCGTCCTGCTCGGCCTCGTCCACGCGGGCGCGCAGTGCGGCGATCTGGTCATCGCTCTCGGCACCGGCCGCGGCCTGACGAGCTGCAGAGTCCGCTCGGGCCGCGGCATCCCTCTCATGCTCGGCCTGGACCGACGCGAGCTCGGTGCGGCTCTCCTCGAGCTGACCCTCGAGCTCTGCCACCCGGGTCTCGAGCTGGGTGGCGCGCTCCTGCAGAGCGACGTTGGCAGCCTCGAGCTGGTCGGCCCGCTGTGCGGCATCCGCGGCCTTGGCCTCGAGCTCGGCACCGCGGTGCTCGAGCTGGGCGAGCTGGCCCTGAAGTTCGGCGTTGCGGACCTCGGTGTCACCGCTCTTGCCCTCGAACTCGCCGAGGCGCGCGGTGAGGTCACTGCGGGTTCCCTCGAGCTCGGCGACGCGCGCCGCGAGGGTCGCATTCTTGGAGCGCAGCTCATCCAGGTCGGCCGCAGAGGTGTCGGGCTCCTGGCGAGCCGGCACGGGGGCCGGTCCGCCGCCCTCTCGGGAGGCGTTCAGCTCTCCGCGCAGGTCGTCGGACTCCTTGGTCATCCGACGCATCTCGGCGACGATGTCGTCAAGGAAGTCGTCGACCTCACGCTCGTCGTACCCACGACGGAACTGGGTCTGGGTGAACGTCTTGTTG
>DATIAB010000302.1:0-6569 GCA_035458265.1 Ornithinibacter sp.
GGTGTCGCGCACCATCGCGAGGTTCTCCTCCAGCGTGGTGCGCAGGGCGAGCTCGACGTGGCGGTCGTGCGACTTCGCCACCAGGGTGACCACGCCTGCCCCGGAGTCACGCAGCGCTGCCACGAGCGGGTCGTCCGCGGCGCGTACGCCGGCCCGGCGGGTCGCACCGAAGGCTGCGAGCCGCGCGTGCTTGAGGTCCAGCTCCTCCCGGGCGCGGCGGAAGAACTCGGTGTCCTTCGGGTTGGATCCGGGCCAGCCACCCTCGATGTAGCCGACGCCGAGGCCGTCGAGCTGCTTGGCGATGCTCAGCTTGTCGGCGACCGAGAGGTTGAGCCCCTCCTGCTGGGCGCCGTCGCGCAGGGTGGTGTCGTAGACGTGGAACGAGCCGTGCAGGTCCATCGGAGGTCTCTCGGTCAGGGGCGGAACATGAAAAAACCTCCTGGGGTGCAGGAGGTCGGCGCGGCGGGGAGTCCCGTCGCGCTAGGCAATGATGATCGTGATGGTGATGGTGCTGGTGCTCACGCCTTCATGGTGCCACCGATGCCACGCGGCTGAGACCCGCGTCTCGGCATCCGGTCGACAGGCACGCACGTGCCCCGGGTGCCGCCCCCCACGAGCGGAACCCGGGGCACGTGATGTCCCCCCGACCTCGGAGCCGGTCAGCAGCTGTAGGCGTCCGCCCCGGCGACGTACGTCTCCACCATCTGCATCGGCAGTGGCGACCCCTCGGCGAAGTACTCCAGCCCCGTGCCGTCGGCGCCGTTGGGGTTGGTGCGGCCGGTGTGCTTGGGGTCGCCGATGGTCATCTTCTCGAAGACCTTGAGCCCGACCGGCAGCCCGGCCTCGCGCAGCGCGGCGTAGCCGGCGTCGCGGGCGCCGTCGCAGGCTGCGGTGTAGCCCTCGAAGCCCGCACCCATCTCCGCGGAGACGACGAACCAGTTCGACGACGTCGGCCCGTTGAGCGAGTACATCGGGATGAAGCAGTGGTGAGCGCTGGCGCTCGCCGCGGTGACGGCGATGGCTGCGGCCGCGCCGGCGGTGACGACGCCGAGTCGTCGGACGGTGGTGATGCTCATGGTGGTGTTCCCTCCCCCGTGACCCCCTGTGGGTCGCGGCAGGAGCAGTCCACCGTCTCGCCTCGACTGCGGCCACGAACAGCGACCCGCACAGTTCTCGCACAGTTGGGCGCGTGGCGTGGTCGTCCCCCGCGAGGCAGTGCCCCGCGGGGGACGTCGGCTCGGGTCAGCCGATGGCGCGGTACTCCGTCCAGGCCGTCTGCATGCGGGTGGCCTGGCCCGGGGTGAACTCGGTCATGCAGGAGTCGTAGGTGTAGTCCATGAAGTTGGTGATCGGGTCGACTCCCCCGCCGGCGCACGTGTCCCGTCCGGTCGGGCACTGGAAGGCCGGCGAGGCCTCCGGCGCGGTGTCGGCGACGTAGTCACCCGGCTCGGAGCACCCGCCCTGGAACGTGTGGTAGAGCTCGAGCCAGTGGCCGACCTCGTGCGTGGCGGTGTCGCCCTCGCCGTAGACGGTGTAGACCGACGAGTCGCCGGTGTCGTTCTGCACCGACGGCAGGCTCCGGTAGTCGACGACGACGCCGTCGCGGTACGCCGGCAGGGGGTCGCCCAGGGTGGACTCGTCGGTGAAGTCGGAGGGGAAGTAGGCCCAGCCCAGCAGCGACTGCGCCAGCGAGGCCGAGTAGATGTTCAGCGTCTCAGAGGTGCTGTCGCCGTAGAAGTACTGCTTCATCTTCACCTCCTTGCCGCTGCCGCGGTAGAAGCGGGGCAGCCCGCCGTTGGACGAGACGAGGTTGAACCACTGGGGCTGCTGCACGCGGTCGATCTCCTCGAGCACGAACGAGAAGCCGGTGCCGGCGAAGCCCTCGTTGAGGACCCTGATCTGCTCGGCGACCCGCTCGTCGGACAGGTAGCCGCCGTCCGCGCTCCGGTCCTTGTAGACGACGTTGAAGCGGACCGGGATGGTGACGGGCTCGAACGCAGCGGCCGTCACCGCGGTGCCGGGCTTGCCCTTCGCGGAGGTGCGCGAGGTCGTGCGCGACTTCACCGCCTGGGCCAGCGGGTCCTTGTGGACGTGGTGCAGGTCGTCGCGGGGGATGGTTCCCTCCGGCGCTGCTGCGACCTCGCCGTAGTCGATGCAGTCGGTGGACTTCTCCTTGGCCGGCGCGGCGGACGACGGCGTGGACATGCCCATCCCGAGGGCGAGTGCGGTGACCGCGACGCCGAGGCGCCGTACGGCAAGGGTGCTGACGAGGTGCATATGGGGGATCCCCTCACGTGAGTCGGTTGGGGGGACCGTAGAGCCCGCACGGGTGGTCGGGGAAGACCCACCTTCGGGTGGAGCACGCCCGACCCGGCCGCGCGGGCCGGGCCGGGCGGTCGATCAGTCCCGGACCTCGGGGTCCTCGACGACGTGGACGGCTGCCTCCTCGGCACCCGCCGCGGCCCCGTCGATGCCGACGTCGGTGGCGACGAGGTCCTTCTCGTCGTCGGTGCGGACCCCCTCGTCCTCGGCCACCAGTCGGCCGGCGCGCTCGCCCTCGGCGGCGTCCACCTCTGCCTGGACCGTCTCTCCGTCGCTGGAGTCCTCGGCCACCAGCGGGGCGAGGTCGCCCCTGGCTGCCTCGGCGTCGGCCGCGTCGTACGGGTCGGGCTCGGGGACTTCCTGCTCGACGCGCTGGTCGAGCGACTCGCCCTGGCTCTCCTCGAGCGGGGTGTTGCCGTAGCCCTGCGCGGCCGACCACTTCTCCGGCGGCGAGTAGCCCTCGTCGAGCGGCTCGGCCAGTCCCCGGTCGTCGACGAGGCTGTCGCCCTCGCCCTGGGGCTGGTCCTCGTCGTCGACGCTGTAGCCGTGGTAGCTCTCGTTGTCGATCTGGTCGGAGCTCATCGGTCCTCCTGCTGTCAGGGGCATGAGGAGGCTCGGTACCCCGGACCGGCCTGCCTGAACGGGGAGGTCCGTCACAACCAGCCGGGGAGGCTCTGATCGGGGGGATGTCGAGGACCTCAGTCACGTCGCGAGCGCGCCAACTCGACCGCTGGCTTCAACAGTTCTCGTCCGTACTCCTCGCAACCATCGAAGAGCGCCTTGAGAGCAGTCTCCTCGAAGTCAGGTTGATCGACGAGACGGCTCATGGCGAATGCGAGCCACGCAACGTGTGCTCTCCTGATCCACTCCGCGGAGTCCTTGTCTGTGGCTGGCGCGACGCGGCACTCGGCGAGTCGCCTGTCCTCACTGGTCGTGTCCAAGAGCGGCATCACGTTTGCGTCGGCTTGGACTATTGCCATTCGCAGGGGGCCGCGTGTCCGAGCGTTGGGCACGTATCCGGTTTCCTCATCGAGGAGAACGTCCCCGATGTCGGACACCGTGTTGATGGCACCGCTCGTCCAGCCGTCATAGATGCTGGACAGCAGCGCGTCACGCGTCTCCGGGCGACTCGGAATGTCCATGCCTCGCTGGTGGAGGACGCGGAGGATTCCGGAACTAGGTCGAGCTGGGCGCTCTTCGACGATCGTTGGTACCGCGTTCGACACCGGGGCATCGTCATCAGCGAAGGACACGACGAGGTCCTGATCCCCTCGCTCCACCTTGACCACGTCGGACGTGGCTTCCAGAAACTCCCGAAAGCTCTCGAAACCGTAGTTGCGCTCATCGAATGACGGATCGAGGGTCCGCATCTTCTTCTTGAGCCACGCGCCGACCGCCGGCAGGACATTGGACTCACGCAGGGCGCGGACGAGAAGTGGTTTCGCGTTCTCCAGATCGAACTCTGCTGCAACCGCCGCCCTCGCCCGGGGATCGACCGCTGCGACCATCGAGGCCCAGTACTTGTACTCCGAGCACACCGCCACCAGACGCTGACTCGCTGATGCCTCGGTCCCGACCCCGACCACGGTCTTCCCAAATTCTCGAAGCTTCTGAACGAGAGGTGAGTAGTCCCCATCGCCGGCCACCAAGATGAAGACGTCCACCTCCTGATGGACGATGAGTAGTTCCATCGCGTCCACCGCCATCCGAATATCGGCCGCATTCTTCTGCTGAAAGCCGAAGCGCTTCACCTGGATGAGGTCGACCCCGTTGAGTGCCAGATCCTCTTGATACTTCCCGAACTGAGGCTTCGACCAGTCTGCGTAGGCCTTGCGGACCGCAGCGTTGCCGTAGTCACGGCACAGAAGCTCGAGGGCCTCGTACGGTACCGGATTGGTGTGCCCGGGCAGCGTCCCTTCCGCCCCGATGACGAGGTTCTCGAAGTCGATGAACACCGCTACCTGCACGAGGCGTTGCTTTCCCGAATTCGTACTGGACATGCGTCCCCCTTGGCTGGCCTGTACGAGCAATCCTGAATTGGTGCATCGACCCTAACCAGACGTCGTGCCCCTTATCGTGCGCGAGCAGATCTTGACCGACGGCGAGGCGATCCACCGAGCACCGTGCGGAAATTCGACGTGCCTGCGAGAGCTCACAACCAGCCGGGGAGGCTCACGTCCGAGAAGGGGGCGGCGTCGTACGGCGTCCAGCTGGTGCCCTGTGCCGACGCCGCGGCACCCAGCCCGGACCCGGCGGCGGCGACCAGGAGCGTGACGAGCAGCCACGGCACGCCGCGACGGGCGAGCGGGTCGACGAGGCGGTGCACCGGCGAGCGGAACCGTTCGGACCCCGGCCCCCACCAGGTCGACAGCGCGAACACCGCGCCGATCGCGGCGAGCGAGGTCGTCAGCGATAGCGACGCGGCGAAGCAGAGGAGCGCGACCGCGCAGGCGATGCCGGCGCTCCAGAGGAAGAGCACGAGGGTGCCGCCGAGGCCGGCCACCGCGTGCCACGGCGCGGCCAGCAGCACCTGGAGCCCGTCGTACCACCTGGCACCACGACGGTTTCGTCGGCTGCCCGCGGACGCCGCGGCCAGCGATCCGCTGCGCAGCAGCCACACGAGGACGAGGAGGGCGGCGAGCGCGACGTAGGGGGCGACGGTGATCGCGCCCGCGACGACGCCGCCCGCAGCGAGGAGCGTCAGCGTGCGGCGCAGCCGCTGACCGGCGGGGACGTGCGGTCGGACGCGGGGGCCGTAGTCGGTGACGTGCTCGACCGATCCGTCCGGGAGCACGCGGGTCTGCCGGTGCGGCAGCGTCCCGGTGTCGCCCCACCCGACGGTGTCGTGGCGGTCGTCGTGGCGGTCGTCGTGGCCGTCGTCGTGGCCCGGGCGGTCCCAGTCGTGGGACCAGTGCACCGGCTCGTCGGCCAGCTCGTGCACCGGCTCGGCCAGGGCCGCGGCGCTGCCGACCCGGGTCGGGGCCTCGAGGTCCTGACGTACGCCGGCGGCGTAGGGCAGCGTGACCGGTGCGGCCGTGCGGACGTCACGCTCCTCGACCCCGGGGGCGCCGAGGTCCTCGAGCCAGTCGCGCACCTCCTCGAGCGAGGGCCGGTCTGAGGGCTCGGGCGCAAGTGCCTCCTCGACCAGCTCACGCACGCCGGCGTCGAGGCCGGCGAGGTCGTGCTCGCCGCGGCGCACGCGGTCCATGACCGCCACCGACGGCCCGCGGCCGAACGGGGCGCGGCCGGTGCCGGCGTACGCCACCGTGGCGGCCCAGGCGTGCACGTCGGAGGCGGCGGTGGCGTCGTCACCGTAGAGGATCTCGGGGGCGAGGTAGCCCGGCGTGCCGAGGAGCCAGCCGTTCATCGTGATGCGCGAGTCCTCGGCGACGCGGGCCAGGCCGAAGTCGATGAGGATGGGCGTGCGGCCCTCCATGATCACGTTGGACGGCTTCACGTCGCGGTGCAGCACGCCGACGGAGTGCACCGCCTCGAGCGCCTCGGCGAGGCAGTCCGCGAACCACAGCAGGTCGGCGCCCTCGAGCGGCCCCTCCTCCTGCACGTGGTCGTGCAGCGAGAGGCCGGGCACGTAGCGCGTCGCGACGAAGGGGATCTCGCCGAACGGGTCGGCGTCGACGATCTCGGCGATGCGACGGCTGCGGATCCGGCTGAGCGAGCTCACCTCGCGCGCCAGCCGACGGCGTGCCTCGTCGTCGCCGACGACGTGCGGGCGCAGGACCTTGATCGCCACCGGGCGCTCCCCCGGCCGCTGCCCGAGGTGCACCACGCCCATGCCGCCCTCGCCGAGGCGGGCACGCAGGGCGTAGCCGCCGACGGTCAGCCCGGGCGGCGGCGCCTTCGGGGACGTCGTCACGGCACGAGGATACGGCGGGAGCCCCGGTGTGCCCCGATCCCGGCACGCCGCGGCGGGGCGCTCTCGGCGTGGCGCTGTCGGAGGCGTGGGCGACGATGGGGTGGTGGACGACGTACGACAGCGGCTGCAGCAGGAGCGCGAGCAGACCCTCCAGCGCCTGGCGAGCCTGACGGGCGACCACGAGTCGATCGTCGCGGCGTCCCTCGACACCAACGCCGACGACGAGCACGACCCCGAGGGCGCGACCATCGCCTTCGAGAGGTCACAGATCGGCGCGCTCGTGCGCCAGGTGCGCCACCACCTCGCCGAGCTCGACGCCGCCCTCGCCCGGGTCTACGCGGGCACGTACGGCATCTGCGAGGCCTGCGGCTCC
>DATIAB010000303.1:0-3729 GCA_035458265.1 Ornithinibacter sp.
GAAGCACCGGTAGTCGTCGGTGCCGGTGCCCTCGGGCGCCTTGGGGGTGTAGGCCGCGGGCAGCCGGATCTCCTGGAACCGCTCACCCGGGCGCAGGGGCGTCTCCGTGACCGGCTCGACCGTCGCGCTCGGCGATGCCGCATGCGTCGTCGGGTGCGTGTCGGCGGTGCGGAGGTTCGCAGGGAGGTCCGCGTTGCCCCCGCACCCGGCGAGCGCCAGGGCGAGCGCCACGAGGAGTGCCGAGGTGCGCCGCTGCATCAGAACATCGTAATCGCGACGCGGCTACCCCGCGGGGGTTGTCGAGTCCGCGCGCGGCCCGGAGGTCGCGGCGGCGAGCTGTCCGCAGGCGCCGTCGATGTCGGAGCCGCGGGTGTCGCGCACCGTCGTCGGGATGCCGTGCGCGCGCAGCCGCTCGACGAACTGCTGCTCCACGCCGCGGCGGGATGCCGTCCACTTCGACCCCGGGGTGGGATTGAGCGGGATGGGGTTGACGTGCACCCAGCCGCGGCCCCGGGAGCGCAGCTTCTGCGCGAGCAGGTCGGCCCGCCAGGCCTGGTCGTTGATGTCACGGATGAGGGCGTACTCGATGCTCACCCGTCGCCCGGTGGCCTCGTGGTAGCGGTACGCCGCGTCGATCGCCTCGTCGACCTTCCACCGGGTGTTGATCGGCACGAGCTCGTCGCGCAGCTCGTCGTCAGGTGCGTGCAAGGACAGGGCGAGGGTGACGGGGATGCCCTCAGCGGCCAGCCGGTCGATGCCCGGGACGAGGCCCACCGTCGACATCGTGATGCCGCGAGCCGAGATGCCCAGCCCGGACGGCGCCGGCTCGGTGAGCCGACGGATGGCCCCGATGGCTGCGTTGTAGTTGGCCAGGGCCTCCCCCATGCCCATGAACACGACGTTGCTGACCCGGCTGGGGCCGGAGGTGCCGGCATCGGGGGCCCCGGCATCCGACCCCTCGTCCGCCTCGTCACCGAGCCCGGCGCCGGAGGCACCCTCACCGATCTCCGGCAGTTCTCCGCGGTGCAGCAGTCGCGCCGCGGCCACCACCTGCTCGACGATCTCGCCGGCCGACATGTTGCGGGTCAGGCCCTCCTGCCCGGTGGCGCAGAACGGACAGTTCATGCCGCAGCCGGCCTGGCTGGAGATGCAGACCGTGACCCGCCTCGGGTAGCGCATGAGCACCGACTCGACGAGGGCGCCGTCGAACAGCCGCCAGACCTGCTTGACCGTGGCACCGCGGTCGGCGGTGAGGTTGCGGACCGGCGTGAGCAGCCTCGGGAGCAGGTCGGCGACGAGGTCGTCGCGCACGGCCTTGGGCAGGTCGGTCATGTCCTGCGGCTGGTCCACGAGCCGCTCGAAGTAGTGCGTCGACAGCTGGGTCGCCCGGTAGGCCGGGTGCCCCATCGCCACGGCCGCCTCCCGTCGCTGCTCCAGGCTCAGGTCGGCGAGGTGGCGCGGGGGCTTGCCACGGCGAGGAGCGGCGAAGGTGAGCTGGCCGGGGGTCGGTCGGGACGCTGGGGTCTCGGACATGTCAGCCGGTCGGGACGAACAGCAGGAGGAGGGCCCAGGCGATCGGAGCCACGACGACGAGGGAGTCGAGCCGGTCCATGAGGCCACCGTGCCCGGGGAGGATCGTGCTCATGTCCTTGATGCCGAGGTCACGCTTGATGCTCGACTCGATGAGGTCACCCAGGGTGGCGGCGGCCGCGGCGACGACGCCGAGCACGGCACCCGCCCACCAGGGACCGTCGAGGAGCACCGGCAGGGCGATGGCCCCGACGACGGCGCACGACACGACCGAGCCCGCAAAGCCCTCCCACGACTTCTTCGGGCTCAGCGAGGGCGCCATGGGGTGCTTGCCGAACTTCACCCCCACGGCGTACCCGCCGAGATCCGAGAAGACGGTGACGAGGACGAAGACGACGATGCGCTGGCGGCCGTCCGGCTCCGCGAGCATCAGCGCGGCGAACCCTGCGAGGAAGACGGGGTAGAACGTCACGAGCGCGGAGGCGCTGAGGTCTCGGGCTGCGCCGGCGACGCCGTCGGCGACGCGCCAGATGAGCAATCCGATGATCGTGAGGCCGAAGGTCACGACCAGCGCCTCGGCACCCCGCGCGTAGGCGGAGACGAGCATGCCCGCGACCCCGAGGAGCAGCGGGACGAGGGGGATGGTGATCCCCTTGGTGGCAATGGCGCGGCGCAGCTCCCACGCCCCGAGGCCGATGGCGGCGATGACGACGACGAGGAACGCCCGGGCGTCGATGATGAGGGTGCCGATGACCAGGCCGGCCAGGAACAGCCCGACACCGACCGCGGCCCGCAGGTCGCGGCCGGCCCTGGGAGTGGCCGGCGCGCGGGTCGCACGGTGCCCCGCGGACTCGTCGGTTGCCGCCTCGCCGGTTGCCGTCTCGCCGGTCGCCACCTCGTCGAGCGCGACGTCGGTCGCGGACTCGTCGGCGGCGCCGTCGGTGGCGGCCAGGTCGGGTTCGTCGGTCATCGTCGTCACGCGAGGTCAGACCTCGAGCAGCTCGGCTTCCTTGTGCTTGAGCAGGTCGTCGATCTGGTCGACGTGCCGCTTCGTGACGGCCTCGAGCTCCTTCTCGGCCCGACTCCCCTCGTCCTCGCCGACCTCGCCGTCCTTGACGAGCTTCTCGAGGGTGGTCTTCGCGTGGCGGCGCACGTTGCGCACGGAGATCTTGGCGTCCTCGGCCTGGGTGTGCGCCATCTTCACGTACTCGCGGCGTCGCTCCTCCGTGAGCACTGGCATGACGCACCGGATGATGTTGCCGTCGTTGCTGGGGTTGACGCCGAGGTCGGCCACCTGGATGGCCTTCTCGATCGCGTGCATCGAGCCCTTGTCGAACGGGCTGATGATGATCGTGCGGGCCTCGGGGTTCTGGAAGGACGCGAGCTGCTGGAGTGGCGTGGGCGCGCCGTAGTAGTCGACGAGCACCTTCTGGAACATTCCGGGGTGCGCGCGACCGGTGCGGATGCCGGCGAACGCCTCCTTGGCGGCCTCGACGGTCTTCTCCATCTTCTCCTCGGCCTCGAACAAGGTCTCGTCGATCATCGGGGCGGCTCTCCTTCGGTATGCCGCGCAGCCGGCGCGGCGGGTCGGGTCCAGTGTGTCAAAGACGGGCGGGGCCCGGTCACCACTGGGGTCAGCCGGCGGAGACGAGGGTACCGATGCGCTCGCCGCGCAGGGCCCGGGTGATGTTGCCGTCACCCTCCATGCCGAACACGACCATGGGCAGCTTGTTGTCCATGCACAGGCTGAAGGCTGCGGCGTCGACGACCCGCAGGCCGGTGCGCAGCGCCTCCTCGAAGGTGACGTGCTCGAGCTTGCGGGCATCGGGGTTGGTGCGCGGGTCGGCGTCATAGACTCCGTCGACACCGCTCTTGCTCATGAGCACCATGTCGCACTTGCACTCCAGCGCCCGCTGGGCGCTCACGGTGTCGGTGGAGAAGTAGGGCATCCCGGCCCCCGCGCCGAAGATCACGACCCGGCCCTTCTCGAGGTGGCGCATCGCGCGGCGCGGAATGTACGGCTCGGCGACCTGGCCCATGGTGATGGCGGTCTGCACGCGGGTGTCGATGCCCTCCTTCTCCAGGAAGTCCTGCAGCGCGAGGCAGTTCATCACGGTGCCCAGCATGCCGATGTAGTCGGCGCGAGAGCGGTCCATGCCCTTCTGCTGCAACTCGGCGCCCCGGAAGAAGTTGCCACCG
>DATIAB010000304.1:0-3202 GCA_035458265.1 Ornithinibacter sp.
CCTCGCGGTCGAAGATGTCGAGGTTGGCCATGGCGGCTGCGCAGGAGACGGGGTGGCCGCCCCAGGTGTAGCCGTGCGGGAAGTACGTCGTGCCGTGGCGGAACGGTTCGAAGAGGCGGTCGCTCGCGATCATCAGCCCGAGGGGTGCGTAGCCGCTCGTGATGCCCTTGGCAGTGGTGATGATGTCCGGCTGGTAGCCCAGGTCGTCGCAGGCGAACATCGAGCCGATGCGGCCGAAGGCGCAGATCGTCTCGTCGGAGACCAGCAGGACGTCGTACTCGTCGCAGATCTCACGCACCCGGTCGAAGTAGCCGGCCGGGGGTGGGAAGCAACCTCCCGAGTTCTGCACGGGCTCGAGGAAGACGGCGGCGACGGTGTCCGGGCCCTCGAACTCGATGGCTTCGGCGATGCGGTCGGCCGCCCAGCGGCCGAAGGCCTTCTCGTCGTCGCGCAGGTGTTCGGGAGCGCGGTACATGTTGGTGTTCGGCACCTTGTGGCCACCGGGCACGAGCGGTTCGAACATCGACTTGGCCGCCGGGATGCCGGTGATCGACAGGGCTCCCTGCGGGGTGCCGTGGTAGGCGACCGAGCGGGAGATGACCTTGTGCTTGGTCGGCTTCCCGGTGAGCTTGAAGTACTGCTTGGCGAGCTTCCAGGCGGTCTCGACGGCCTCGCCGCCCCCGGTGGTGAAGAACACCCGGTTGAGGTCGCCCGGTGCGTGGTGCGCGAGGCGTTCGGCGAGCTCGATGGCCCTCGGGTGCGCGTAGGACCAGAGCGGGAAGAACGCCAGCTCGGACGCCTGCCTGGCCATCGCCTCGGCGATCTCCGTGCGGCCGTGCCCGACGTTGGTGACGAACAGGCCGGCCAGGGCGTCGATGTACTCGTTGCCGCGGTCGTCCCAGATCGTCCAGCCCCGGCCGCGGGTGATGATCGGCACGGAGTGGGCCAGGCCGCCGACCTCGTGGTCCTCGAACGTCGAGTGCCGGGTGAAGTGCATCCACAGGTGGTCGCGAGCGGCGTCGGAGTACAGCGCGCCGGTGGCGGTGTGCCGGTCGGAGCTGGGCTCCCAGACGTCGGACGGGTACGTGCTCATCGGGTTCCCCAGTTGTAGTGCTGCTTGTTGAGTTTGAGGTAGACGAAGGTCTCGGTGCTCGTGACCCCCGGAAGGATGCGGATCTGCTGGTTGAGCAGGTCCAGGAGGTGGTCGTCGTCCTCGCAGACGACCTCGGCGAGGATGTCGAAGCTGCCGGCCGTCGTCACGACGTAGTCGACCTCGGGCATCGCGGTCAGGGCGTCTCCGACGGCAAGGAGGTCGCCCGAGGCCCGGATGCCGATCATCGCCTGCCGGCTGAAGCCCACCTGGAGCGGGTCGGTCACGGCGACGATCTGCATCACCTCGGCGTCGAGCAGGCGCTGCACCCGCTGGCGAACGGC
Organism: Ornithinibacter sp.; assembly: GCA_035458265.1. Classification (GTDB taxonomy): domain Bacteria; phylum Actinomycetota; class Actinomycetes; order Actinomycetales; family Dermatophilaceae; genus Fodinibacter. Next base: position 1,435 of record DATIAB010000304.1, read on the forward strand.
GGCCTCGGACAGGCCGACGGCCTTGGCGATGGCGGCGTAGGACTGCCGACCGTCCTCCTGGAGCAGCTCGATGATGTGCTTGGCGATGTGGTCCAGGCGCGTCTCGGACGACGGGCGCGCCTTGCGGGGCGTTCGTGTGGTGGGAGTCACGGGCGCCATCGTGCCGCCGATCCCGTCAGTTTGCAAGGCCATCGGTGACGGATTCCGTATGCTGATTGTGTCCAGTGTGTAACTTTTCCTTGCTTTCGATGGGGAGTCCCTAGCGATTTCGGCGGTTGACCGCTTAGAGTCCCCCCAGCACCGACCCCCATCCCCACCCCCTTTGGGAGCAGTCACCCATGAGCGGTCAGCGTCACCTGCGCAACTTCATCGCCGGCGAGTACGTCGACGGCCGGACCGATTCGACCACCGAGATCGTCAACCCGTCCACGGGTGCGGTCGTCGCGAACGCCCCCGTCAGTGGGCAGGACGACGTCGACGCCGCTTACGCCGCCGCCGACACGGCATTCGCGGAGTGGGGGCGCACGACGCCGAGCGAGCGGCAGCTCGCCCTGCTCAAGCTGGCCGATGCGATCGAGGCCCGCGCCGACGACCTCATCGCGCTGGAGTCCGAGAACACCGGCAAGATCCGCGCCCTCACGGCGAGCGAGGAGATCCCGCCGATGGTCGACCAGCTCCGGTTCTTCGCCGGAGCGGCTCGCGTGCTGGAGGGCAAGGCGGCGGGGGAGTACATGAAGGGCCACACCTCGTGGATCCGGCGTGAGCCGATCGGCGTGGTCGGCCAGGTCACCCCGTGGAACTACCCCCTGCTCATGGCCGTGTGGAAGATCGCTCCCGCCCTGGCCGCCGGAAACACCGTCGTCCTCAAGCCGAGCGACACCACGCCCGAGACGACCCTCCTGCTGGCGGAGATCGCGTCCGAATTCCTCCCCGCAGGTGCCCTCAACGTCGTCATGGGCGACCGCGACACCGGCCGCCTGCTCGTCGAGCACCGCACGCCGAGCATGGTGGCCATCACCGGGTCGGTGCGGGCCGGCTCCGAGGTCGCCGCCAGCGCGGCCCCCAACGTCAAGCGGGTCCACCTCGAGCTCGGTGGCAAGGCTCCGGTCGTGGTCTTCGACGACGCCGACATCGAGGCGGCCGTCGAGGGCATCGCCATCGCCGGCTACTTCAACGCCGGTCAGGACTGCACGGCGGCCACGCGAGTGCTGGCCGCTCCCGGCATCCACGACGACTTCGTCGCGGCGCTGTCCGAGTACGCCCGCACGTCGGCCCCGGTGGGTCTGCCCGACGACGAGGATGCCCTCTTCGGCCCGGTCAACAACGCCCGCCAGCTCGCCCACGTCTCCGGCTTCATCGAGCGCATCCCCTCCCACGCGACGGTCTCCGCCGGTGGCAACCGGCGCACCGACCTCGGTGACGGCTTCTACCTCGAGCCGACCGTCCTGTCGGGGCTGCGGCAGGACGACGAGGCGATCCAGAACGAGATCTTCGGGCCAGTGATCACGGTCCAGCGGTTCAGCGACGAGGCCGAGGCCGTTCGCTGGGCCAACGGGGTGGACTACGGCCTGGCGTCCTCGGTCTGGACCAAGGACTTCGGCCGTGCGATGCGGATGTCGGCGGCACTGGACTTCGGGTGCGTGTGGATCAACACCCACATCCCGCTCGTCGCGGAGATGCCGCACGGCGGCTACAAGAAGTCCGGGTACGGCAAGGACCTGTCGATGTACGGGTTCGAGGACTACACGCGCATCAAGCACGTCATGGC
>DATIAB010000305.1:0-3516 GCA_035458265.1 Ornithinibacter sp.
GTCCACACGCGGGGCCAGTCCTGCTCGACGGCGAGCATCATCAGCGCGAGCCCGGCGCCGAACACCGAGATCGCCAGCGGCAGGACCCGCGCCTGGCCGAAGTGGTCGACCCACCGGCCGTGCAGCACCGCGAACGCCGCCTCCGCCAGCACGAACACCGCCGAGACCGTCCCGGCCAACCCGTAGGACCCGGTGCGCTCCTCGACGAGAAGGACGATGCCGAGGCCGACCATCGAGATCGGCAACCGGGCGACGAGGGCGGCGCTGCTGAAGGCGAACGCACCGGGCCGCGCCAGCACCCGGCGGTAGGAGTCGAGCACAAGCGGGATGGTAGGCCGCTCTACGCTGGCTCCATGAATCCTGCGGGTCACCCCGACGTGAAGCCGTACGACGCGCTCCTGGTCCTCTCCTTCGGGGGGCCCGAGAAGCCGGAGGACGTGGTGCCGTTCCTGGAGAACGTCACCCGCGGGCGGGGGATCCCGCGCGAGCGCCTCGAGCAGGTGGGGGAGCACTACTTCCTCTTCGGCGGCAAGAGCCCGATCAACGACCAGAACCGGGCGCTGATCGCCGCCCTCGAGAAGGACCTCGCCGACCAGGGCATCGACCTGCCGGTCTACTTCGGCAACCGCAACTGGGACCCCTACCTCGCCGACACGCTCGCGAAGATGACCGCCGACGGCGTCGAGCGGGCAGCGGTCTTCGCCACGTCGGCGTACTCCTCGTGGTCGTCGTGCCGGCAGTACCGCGAGAACCTGTGGGACGCCGTCGAGCAGACCGAGGGCGCGCCGCAACTCGACAAGCTGCGGCAGTACTACAACCACCCGGGCTTCCTCGAGCCGGCCGTCGACGCCTGCCTGGAGGCCCTGGCCGCGCTGCCTGACGGGGGCGACCGGGCGCGGCTCGTGTTCGTCACCCACTCGATCCCGACCGCGATGGCCGAGACCAGTGGGTCGGAGGACCCGGCCGGTCAGCCGCGGGGGGCCTACGTCAAGCAGCACCGCAGCGCCGCCGACGAGATCGCCCGTCGGGTCCGGGAGGCCACCGGCCGGGCCCACCGCCACGACCTCGTCTACTGCTCGCGCTCGGGGGCGCCTTCGACGCCGTGGCTGGAGCCCGACGTCAACGACCACCTCGAGGAGCTGGCCACCGACGGCGTGAGCGGCGTGGTGCTCGCCCCCATCGGCTTCGTCTCCGACCACATGGAGGTCATCTACGACCTCGACACCGAGGCGATGGCGACCGCCGAGCGGCTCGGCATCCAGGCGGTGCGCGCGGCGACGGCGGGGACCGACCCGCGCTTCGTTGCGATGGTGCGCGACCTCGTGCTGGAGCGGGCCGCGGCCGAGCGGGGCGAGTCGCCCGCCCGTCCGGCGCTCGGCTCGATGCCGGCCGGGCCCGACATCTGCGGGGCAGGTTGCTGCCCCAACCCGCGAGGTCCGCGACCGGCCCTCTGCGGGGCCGACTCGTGAGGGTCACTCCCCTCGAGCTGCGAGACCTGGCCTGCGCGCTCGCCCACGAGGGTGCCGGCCTGGCTCGCGAGATGCGGCGCGGCGGGATCGACGTGGCCGACACCAAGACCAGTGCCGTCGACGTCGTGACCGAGGCCGACCGGGCGGTCGAGGAGCTGCTGCGCTCACGCATCGTCGCCGAGCGCCCCGACGACGCGATCCTGGGGGAGGAGGGCGACGACCGGCACGGCACCTCGGGCGTGCGGTGGGTCCTCGACCCGATCGACGGGACCGTGAACTACCTCTACGGCCTGCCCGACTGCGCGGTCTCGGTGGCCGCCGAGGTCGACGGCGAGGTCGTCGCGGGCGCCGTGGTGGCCATCCCCACCGGTGTGGAGTACGCCGCCGCGCTCGGGCACGGCGCCACGCGCGACGGAGGAGCGATCACCGTGCGCCCGTCGCCGCCCCTCGCCGAGCGGCTGGTTCTGACGGGTTTCGGCTACCAGCGCGAGGTGCGCGAGCACCAGGCGGGCTGCGTGGCCGCGCTGCTGCCCGAGGTCCGTGACATCCGTCGGATGGGCTCGTGCGCCCTCGACCTCTGCCACGTGGCGAGCGGCAGCGGCGACGGGTACGTCGAGGCCGGGCCGCAGCCGTGGGACTGGTCCGCCGGTGGGCTCGTGCTGCGCGAGGCCGGAGGGCGTTTCGAGCTCCTCGACGGCACCTTCACCCTCGGGTCACACCCGGTGCGCAACGTGGTCGTGGGGGCGCCCGCCGACGGGTGGGACGACTTCGTCGCCGCGCTCGCCGCAGCTGGGTTTCTCGCCTGAGCGGTCCCCCGTGGGGGGTGGGCATCCCACGCCTGCCGAGGTGGGAATAGGGAGACGTCACCCACTGTTCAGGCGACACGTTGCGGACCGGCTCACCACGGAACCGGTTCATGGTGCACAATCTGGCGCCGACGACGCGCACAACTGGGACGTCCCGCCGCGATCCGGCAGGACGGGTCCACAGCATGGGGAGAGGTAACCGATGGCCACCGACTACGACGCACCACGCAAGTCCGAGGAGGACCAGAGCGAGGAGAGCATCGAGGAGCTCAAGGCCCGGCGTCACGACAAGAACTCGGGCAAGGTCGACGAGGACGAGACCGAGGCCGCTGAGTCCTTCGAGCTCCCGGGTGCCGACCTCTCGCACGAGGAGCTCGCGGTCGAGGTCATGCCTCGACAGGACGACGAGTTCACCTGCATGAGCTGCTTCCTGGTGCACCACCGGTCGCAGCTGGCGGACGAGAAGAAGCTCATCTGCCGCGACTGCATCTGAGGCTCCGATCACGACAGCGCCTGTTCCTCCTCGTGGGGGGCGGGCGCTGTGGCGTGTCCGGGGCCCGAGGCGTGTTCACGCGGCGGGCCGGGGCGGCATCGTCCGGCCCGTCCTCCTGGCTTCCCGCTCCTCGTCGAGGTGCACGGCCTCGGCCCTGAGCTGGCGGCTGGCGGGGTGGTCCATCGGCGTCCCGAAGAGCATGCGTTCAACCCTTCGCCGGTGCGGGCACGTCCGGTAGCGGATGGCCGGCGTCCCGAGCCTGCGAGAGCGGTCCAGGCTGGTGAAGTAGTCGATGGTCGTCATGTCCCGGAACTCCCGCGGCACCCACCACCCGGTCACCCGGAGGTCGACGTGGGCCGGGTAGCGGCTCCCGTTGCGTGCCCGAGCGCCGTCGGCCCGCATCGGCTCCACCCGCTCCCCGGACGCCTCGTCGTGGAGCGAGACCGCGACGCCGGCGAGGCGCAGCATCTGCTGCAGGACGCTCACCCGAGGACTCGTGCGCTCGGTCTCCCACCGCGCCACCGACGACTGGGACACCCCGAGCAGCCGGGCCAGTCCGCGCTGCGACACGTCGAGGATCCGTCTGACCCGCCGGACGAGCCCTGGCACGCCCCCGTCGAAGGGGCCCATGTGCAGCCACTCGAGCTCCGCCTCACTCAGGCCCGCCGCCCTGCGCCCCGCCGTCGTACCGCTCATGTGCCTTCCTCCGTGTGCTCGCTCGTCTGTCGTACGACGAGCGAACCGCGAG
>DATIAB010000306.1:0-11318 GCA_035458265.1 Ornithinibacter sp.
GGGCCATCAGCGGTCGACACCTCCCATGACGGGGTCGATGGAGGCCACCGCGACGATGACGTCGGCGACCTGGGCGCCTTCGCACATCGCGGCCACGGCCTGCAGGTTGTTGAAGCTCGGGTCGCGGAAGTGCGCCCGGTAGGGGCGGGTGCTCCCGTCGGACACCAGGTGGCACCCGAGCTCGCCCTTCGCGGACTCGATCGGCACGTACGCCTGCCCCGGCGGAACCCGGAAGCCCTCGGTGACGAGCTTGAAGTGGTGGATGAGGGCCTCCATGGAGGTGCCCATGATCTCGCGGATGTGATCCAGGCTGTTGCCCTGGCCGTCGCCACCGATCGCGAGCTGCGCCGGCCAGGCGATCTTCTTGTCCTGGACCATGACCGGCTGGCCCTCGGTGCGCTGGAGCCGGTCGAGGGTCTGCTCGACGATCTTCAGCGACTCGTACATCTCGTCGATGCGGATGCGGATGCGGTCGTAGGCGTCGCACCCGGTGCGGGTGATCACCTGGAAGTCGTAGGTCTCGTAGCCGCAGTAGGGCGCGGACTTCCGGAGGTCGTGCGGGAGGCCGGTCGAGCGCAGCACCGGGCCGGTGACCCCGAGGGCGACGCACCCGGTGAGGTCGAGGTAGCCGACGCCGACGGTGCGGCCCTTGAGCAGCGGGTTCTCGTTGAGCAGCAGCTCGAGCTCGTGCAGGCCCTGGCGCAGCTCGCCGACGACCTCGCGCACCATGTCGACGGCCCCGTGCGGGAGGTCCTGGGCGACGCCGCCGGGGCGGATGTAGGCGTTGTTCATCCGCAGGCCGGTGACTGCCTCGAAGACGCGCAGGATGCGCTCGCGCTCGCGGAAGCCGACGGTCATGACGGTCGTCGCACCGAGCTCCATCCCACCGGTGCCCAGGCACACGAGGTGGGAGTTGATGCGCGTGAGCTCCATCATCATCACCCGGATGATCGAGGCCCGCTCCGGGATCCGGTCCTCGATGCCGAGCAGCCGCTCGACCGAGAGGCAGAACGCCGCCTCGTTCATCATCGGGGTGAGGTAGTCCATCCGGGTGCAGAAGGTGACGCCCTGCACCCAGGTGCGGAACTCCATGTTCTTCTCGATGCCGGTGTGGAGGTAGCCGATGCCGGCGCGGGCCTCGGTGACCGTCTCGCCGTCGAGCTCGAGGATGAGGCGCAGCACGCCGTGTGTCGAGGGGTGCTGCGGGCCCATGTTGACGACGATGCGCTCCTCGTGCAGAGCCGTCGCCTCGTCGACGAGGTCGTTCCAGTCGCCGCCGGAGACGTTGAAGACGGGGACCCCGTCGAGGTCACCGTCGAGGGAGGCGCCGTAGGCGTCGCTGAACGACTCCTGGTCGGTCTCGCCCTCGAAGATCTGGGTGTCGTGGTCGTGGGTCGTCATCAGCTGTACGCCCTCCGCTCGTCGGGCGGCGGCACGGTGCCGCCCTTGTACTCGACGGGGATGCCGCCGAGGGGGTAGTCCTTGCGCTGGGGGTGGCCCGGCCAGTCGTCGGGCATGAGGATGCGGGTCAGGGCGGGGTGGCCGTCGAAGACGATGCCGAACATGTCCCACGTCTCGCGCTCGTGCCAGTCGATTCCGGGGTAGACCGACACGATCGACGGGACGTGCGGGTCGGCGTCGGGCGCGGTGACCTCGAGCCGCACCCGGCGGCTGCCGTGGGTGATGGACAGCAGGTGGTAGACCGCGTGCAGCTCGGCGCCCGTCTGCTCCGGGAAGTGGACCCCCGACACCCCGAGGCACATCTCGAACCGGAGCTCGGGCGTGTCGCGCATCGCGCGCGCGACAGCCGGGAGGTGCTCGCGCCGCACGAAGAGGGTGAGCTCGCCGCGGTCGACGACGACCCGCTCGACGGCGGCGTCCGCCGTGTCGGCGCCGGCCGCAGTCAGCACCTCACCGAGCCGGTCGACGACCTCGTCGAAGAAGGAGCCGTAGGGCCGGGGGCTGGCGCCGGGGAACAGCACGGGCTGAACGACGCCGCCGTAGCCGGTGGTGTCCTGGCTGCGGGCACCGAACATGCCACGGCGCTCGGCCACCAGGACCGGCTCGAGATCGTCGCTCGTCAGCTCGCGCCAGGCACCGATGTTGGCGCTGTGCGCGGGCTTGAGCGAGTCGGGCTGGTCGTCGGTGCGGGTCTCGGCGGAGTCGATCTCCTTGCCGGGGATGGGCTGCACCGGGCTCTCGTCGGCGCTCTTCTCCTCGCTCATGCGAGGAGGTTCTTCCCGCTCGGTGCCACGAGGTGTGCCAGGTGGTCGTGGGTCGGCGCCATGAGTGAGGTGGGTGTCGCGGCGAGCGCAGCGGCCTCGGCGGCCCGGGCCGCGGCGATGCGGTTGACGCCGAGCTTGCTGCCCTGGATCTGGGCGTGCAGCTCGATGATCGCGTGAAGCAGCATCTCCGGCCGCGGCGGACAGCCGGGCAGGTAGATGTCGACTGGGATGATGTGGTCGACGCCCTGCACGATCGCGTAGTTGTTGAACATGCCGCCCGAGCTGGCGCACACGCCCATCGAGATGACCCACTTGGGGTTCGGCATCTGGTCGTAGACCTGTCGCACGACGGGGGCCATCTTCTGCGAGACCCGCCCGGCCACGATCATCAGGTCGGCCTGGCGCGGGGTGGCGGAGAACCGCTCCATCCCGAAGCGGGCGATGTCGTAGTCAGGGGTGCCGACGGCCATCATCTCGATGGCGCAGCATGCCAACCCGAAGGTCGCGGGCCAGATCGAGGCCTTGCGCATGTAGCCGACGACGCCTTCGAGCGTGGTCAGCACGAAACCTGCGGGCAGCTTCTCCTCGAGTCCCATCAGCCCTCCTTGGTGTGAGCGGTGAGTGCGGCGGGCAGCGCCGGGTGGGCGGGTGGCAGCGACAGGTGGGCGGTCGGCATCCGGACGGCGGTCATCAGTCCCACTCCAACCCGCCGCGCTTCCACACATAGGCGTAGGCGACGAAGACGGTGAGGATGAACAGGACCATCTCGACGAGGGCGAACAGGCCGAGGGAGTCGAAGGCGACGGCGAACGGGTACAGGAAGATCGACTCGATGTCGAAGATGATGAAGAGCATCGCGGTCAGGAAGTACTTGACCGGGACGCGGCCACCGCCGGCGGCACGTGGCGTGGGCTGGATGCCGCACTCGTAGGCCTCGAGCTTGGCCCGGTTGTAGCGCTTCGGGCCGACGACCAGGCTCGTTCCCACCGACAGGGCCGCGAAGCCGAAGCCCAGGGCGAGCAGGACGAGTAGCGGGGCGTAGGGGTTGCTCATCTCCAGGACAACTCCCCTTTCGGTGCTCATGTGCGTCGGGCTGGCACGGCCGGGTCGACAGACAGCGTCGCGATCATCCTAGGGGGAGTGACCTACGCCTCACCGGACGTGGCTCGAGAGTCGGACCGGGCGCGGGCTGAGCCTGCGTTCCGAGGCCGGCCGGTGTCGGGCCGCGAGGGTGCTTGTGAATGTCTTCACGATCGGCCCGCAGTCTAGGACGGCTCACGGAAGAGGCTGCAGTAAGGCAGTCCTAACCTTCGACCGCGGGCGCGGCTCAGAGCGGCTTGGTCGCCCGGTGCAGGGCGACGATGCCGGCGGAGAGGTCGCGCCACTGGACCTCGCCCCACCCTGCCTCGGCGACGCGCTGCGCCAGCTCGCGCTGGGCCGGCCAGGCCTGGATGGACTCCGCGAGGTAGACGTAGGACTCGGGGTTGCTGCTGACCCTGCGCGCCACGGCCGGCAGCGACCTCATGAGGTACTTGCCGTAGACGGTGCGCAACGCGCTGTTCGTGGGCTGGCTGAACTCGCAGACGACGAGCCGGCCACCCGGCCTGGTGACTCGAAGGAACTCGCGCAGCGCGGCATCCGGGTCGGCGACGTTGCGCAGGCCGAAGCTCATCGTCACGACGTCGAAGGACTCGTCGGCGAACGGCAGGCGCATCGCGTCGGCGGCGGTGAACCCGAGGTCGGAGCGGCGCTGGTGGCCGACGCGCAGCATCCCGAGCGAGAAGTCGGCGGGCACGACGTCGACGCCGGAGTCGGCGAACGGCTCGCTGCTCGTGCCGGTCCCTGCGGCGATGTCGAGCACGACCTGCCCGGGCACGGCCTCGCAGGCCTGGACGACGGCGCGGCGCCACAGCCGGTCCTGGCCCAGGGACAGCACGTCGTTGGTCACGTCGTACTTGCTGGCGACGTCGTCGAACATCGCGGCGACGTCGCGGGGGTCCTTGTCGAGGGAGGCGCGGCTCATGCCGGCCATCCTCCCATCGTCCAGTCGGCGTCCCCACACCGACCAACAGGTCACCAGAGGGACACCTCGCGCCCCACTCGTGTCCCCCATCGACCAACAGGTCACCAGAGGGACACCCGGGTGTGCGGAGATTGACGTGTTGGTCGAACTGCGCACGGGCACCGGGTTCGGGAGCGCACGGACGGTGGCCGTATCCTGCTGCGCGATGACCTCGCTGCCCGCGGGTGACCGACCGAGCGACCCCGTCGCCTCCGCCGCGCCCCTCGTCTCGCGCACCGTGCCCCTGCCCCCCGAGCTCGGCACGGCGCTGCTCTCGGTCCTGCCCGCCCGGGGCGCGCGTGACCTGTGCTCATGGGTCAGGCGCGGCGAAGGCGTCGTGGGGTGGGGGCGCGCGGCCGCGCACACGGCATCCGGCCCCGACCGCATGGCCGTGCTCGACCAGTGGTGGTCGGGCCTCGTGGGGCACGCCGTCGTGCGTGACGAGGTGCAGCGGCCCGGCACCGGGCCGCTCGCCTTCGGCTCGGTGTCGTATGCCGCGTCGTCGGCGTCCGGTGCCACGCTCGTCGTGCCCGAGGTCGTCGTCGGGGCTCGCGGCGGGGTGGCGTGGCTGACCACGGTCGGCGTGGAGTCGGCGCCCGCTGTCGCGGCGGTGCCCGGAAACGTCGAGGTGTCCGTGCAGCCGGCCCCGCAGGGCCCGAGCGACGTGGCCTTCGCCGACGGCTCGCTCTCCCCCGCCGAGTGGGCGGGTGCGGTGGCCGAAGCGGTGCAGCGCATCACGGCCGGGGAGCTCGACAAGGTCGTCCTCGCGCGCGACCTCGAGGTGTCGACTGCCGGCGAGCTCGACGTGCGCTGGCTGCTGCACCGGCTGGCCGAGCGCTACGACACGACGTGGGTCTTCGCCGTCGACGGGCTGGTGGGAGCCACGCCCGAGCTGCTGGTGCGCCGGGAGAAGGGGCTCGTGACCTCGCGGGTCCTTGCGGGGACCATCCGGCGCAGTGGCGACGACGAGCACGACCTGGCTCTCGCGGCATCCCTGGCCCGCTCGAGCAAGGACCTCGAGGAGCACGAGTACGCCGTGCGCTCGGTCGCCGATGCGCTCGCGCCGCACTGCTCGTCGATGAACGTGCCCGAGGTGCCGTTCGTGCTCCACCTGTCCAACGTCATGCACCTGGCCACAGACGTCGCGGGGGTGCTCGTCGACGACGCGTCGGCGCTGGCGCTTGCCGCCTCGCTCCACCCCTCGGCGGCGGTGTGTGGCACGCCCACCCCCGTCGCGGATGCCGTGATCGCCGAGCTCGAGCACATGGACCGCGGTCGGTATGCCGGGCCGGTGGGGTGGATCGACGCGTCGGGGGACGGCGAGTTCGGGATCGCGCTGCGGTGCGGGGCGGTGTCGGCGCCCGACCCCTCGCGCATCCGGCTGTTCGCGGGGTGCGGGATCGTGGCAGGGTCAGACCCCGATGACGAGGTCGCGGAGTCGTCGGCGAAGCTCGTGCCGATGCGTGACGCGCTCACGGCATCCGGCCCTGCCTGAGTCGCAGCCGGGTCGAGGTGATAACGCTCGGGATGCCGAGCGGGAGCGATTCGACCGCGGGGGGGCCACCGCTGGGTCGATGCACAAACGCTCGGATTCCCGAGCGACAACACCTCGACTCCGCGTCCCTCGGCGTCAGTCGTCGACACCGGTGGGACTCGGTGTCGACCGGGTGTCGCCGGCTCGGTGCGCGGTCAGCTGAAGGGCGGGCGGGCGTCGACGGCCACGGATCGACGGCCGGCCCAGCGCCACACCCTGGCCGAGCGGTCGCGGTCCTCCTCGGTGACGAGGTTGCCCATCCAGCGCAGCGCCAGCGTCATCAGCCAGTCGCTGCGCATGCCGACCGGGCCGAGCGCGCTGAGGATCTTCGGCGTCGTGAACACACCGGCCAGCCGGCGGGCGATGGAGAACGCCTCGCCGTAGTGGTGCTGCAGCAGGCCCGGCCACGCGACCGAGAGGTCGTCGTCGAGGTGGTCGACGAGCAGCCGCCCGGTCTCGAGGCCGTAGTCGATCCCCTCGCCGTTCAGCGGGTTGATGCACGCGGCCGCGTCGCCGACCAGGGCCCAGTTGGCGCCCGCGACGTTGCTCACGGCCCCGCCCATCGGCAGCAGCGCACTCGTCGGCATCCGCTGCTCCCCGGTGAGCTCGAACTCGGCCCGCCGCAGCTCGGTGTAGTGCTTCATCAGCGGCTTGATCGCGACGTCGGCCGGTCGCCTGGTCGTCGCGAGCGTGCCGACGCCGACGTTCACCTGGCCGCCGCCGAGCGGGAAGATCCAGCCGTAGCCCGGCAGTGTCTCCCCCGTGGCCGCGCGCAGCTCGAGGTGGCTGCTGATCCACGGGTCGTCCGACCTCGTCGAGTCGACGTAGCAGCGCCCCGCCACGGCGTAGACGGTGTCCTGGTGCCACTCGCGGCCGAGCACCTTGCCCAGGCCCGAGCGCACCCCGTCGGCGACGACGAGCCGCTCGCACTCGATGTCGAAGGTCTCCTCGCCACGGACGAAGGTCACTGCCCTGACGCGACCACCCTCGAGACACGCGTCGACGGCCTTGGCGCCCTCGACTCCGGTGGCGCCGGAGGTGATCGCCTCGGTGCGGATGCGGTCGTCGAGCTCGGTGCGCGGCACGGCGGAGCCATGGTCGGGCAGCGACCCGCCGGGCCATGGCAGGTGCAGGGTCTGCCCGAAGCCGTGGGCACGCAGGCCCTGGTTGACCGTGTGGTCGCGCACCCACTGCCCCAGGCCGAGGTGGTCGAGCTCGGCGACCGCGCGCGGGGTCAGCCCGTCGCCGCAGGTCTTGTCACGGGGGAAGACGGCCGCATCGGCCAGCACGACGTCGCGGCCGGCGCGCGCGGCCCAGGCCGCAGCCGAGGCACCCGCAGGCCCGGCGCCGACGACGAGGACATCGGTGCGCTGCGGGGTCTGTGACACCCCACCATTCTCGCAAGGTGAGGGCTCGCGCCCGAAATCGCCCCCGGCATCCCTAGACCAGACCCGACTTCTTGCGATCCACCCACCTGGAGTGCCCTGATGTGGGGCCTGCGCGGTGGCTGGGTCGCAATCAGTCGGTGAGGGCGGCGGCGGCGAGGGCTCGAAGGTCGGCGTGCGCCTGCCGGTGGGTACCGCGGTCGACGCGCACCTCCACGACGTGGATGCCGTCGGGTCGGCGCTGCAGGTGAGCGGCCAGGTCCGCTGCGCTCGCCGCGCGATCGTGCCGGATGCCGTGCGCCCGGCAGAGCGCCCCCACATCGGTTCCGGTCGGGGTGCCGAACACGCGCTCGAAGTCAGCAGCTCGCTCGGGCGCCCCGGGCTCGAGCGTGGTGAAGATACCGCCGCCGTCGTCGTTGACGACGACGAGGGTGAGGTCAGGGGTGTGCTCGGCCGGGCCGATGAGCAGGCCGTTGCCGTCGTGGAGGAACGTCAGGTCGCCGAGCAGGGCGTAGGCCGGCCGCACCGGCGCCGCGAGAGCCGCACCGACCGCCGTGGAGACGACGCCGTCGATGCCCGCGAGCCCGCGGTTGGCGAGCACGTGGGCGCCCACCGGCCCGGGAGCGGCCAGGTCGAGGTCGCGCACCGGGTTGGACGAGCCGAGCACGAGGAGCGCATCGGCCGGGAGCGATGAGTGGATGACGGAGGCCACGGCAAGCCCCGAGGGCCACCGGAACGGCTGGGCGGCAACGGCATCCGAGAGCCTGCGACCGGCATCCCGCCAGGCGCGGGCCCACGGGCCGGGCCCGGTCGGACGGTCGCCGGGTGGGCCCGCGATGAGAACGGACGGCAGGTGCACCGCGGCTGCCACGTGCGAGGGGTCGGGCCACTGGGCACCGTCGGAGACGACCTCGACGCGCACGCCTCGCCGTCGCAGGAGGGCACCGACGGCACGCGAGAGGGTGATGCGGCCGACGACGAGCACGCGATCGGGCTCATGGGCATCGAGCCAGTCAGTGGCCGTGAGGAGCAGCGGGCCGTGAGGCAGGGCCGCATCCCGGATCGAGGCGGGCCCGAAGGGCTCGGCAACGACCGGGTGGCCGCGCCGGGCTGCCCAGGCGACGGCGGACTCGGCGACCCGGGGGTCGCGCGTGCTGCCGATGACGACGAGGGTGCGGTCGACCTGGGACAGGGCGGCCCCGGCGTGTCCCCGGAGCGACCTGTTGGTCGATTCGGGGACGCCGGCGTGAATGCTGGTCTGCACCCAGGGGGCATCGTCGGGTCGGCCGTCGAGGCTGTCGAGCCACGCCTGGCCGCTGGCACTGTGCGAGAGGTGCTGCGAGGCACGGGCGTCGGCGTCGGCACCCGCGTCGGCGTCGGCGTCGGGAACCAGCGGCTCGCGCAGCGCGACGTTGAGGTGCACCGGCCCGGGCTCTGCCGCGGTGGCCCCTGTTGCTGCAGCGAGCGCCCGGGAGACCGTGCTGCGCCAGAACGGCCCGAGCCCCGGGCGCTCCACCGGGGCTGGGAGGTCGGCGAACCAGCGCGTGGCGCCCCCGAAGATGCCCGGCTGCGTCGTCGTCTGGTTCGCGCCGGTGCCGCGCAGCTCGTGGGGGCGATCGGCCGTCATCACGAGGAGCGGCACGCCGGCGTGGTGGGCCTCGAGCACGGCGGGGTGGAGGTTGGCGACCGCGGTGCCGGAGGTCGTGACGACCGCGACCGGCATCCCGGACCCGAGGGCCAGGCCGAGGGCGAGGAACCCGGCGCTGCGCTCGTCGACCCGCACGTGGAGCCGCAGGCGGCCCGAGCGCTCGGCCGCGAGCAAGGCGTACGCGAGGGGGGCCGATCGGGAGCCGGGGCTGAGCACGACCTCGCGCACGCCGCCCCGCACGAGCTCATCGACGACAACGGTCGACAGAGCCTGGGACGGGTTCACGGCGGCGAGTCTGCCACTCCGCGTCGCACGACGACCTCGGACACCGAGCGAACCGGCGCGCCGAGGAACGCCCCGGCCGAGGCCTGCCACGCGTCCAGACCCGCCACGGTGCCACGCGGCGCCCCCTCGGCGACCCGCACGGTCCGCACGTAGGCACCCAGACGGTGACGGGCCGCGTCCACGGGCAGCATCCCCGCCGGGGCCACGACCGTCGTCCAGGACTCACCACCCGGGTTCGGCGTGAGGTCGAGCCGTGGCACGGGGTCGTCGGCGTGCTCGATCGACAGCACCCGCGTCGATGACGGGACGGGGAACAACCCGACGGGTGCTCCCGAGGTCACGACGTGCGTCACCCGGTTGCTGCGGCGGAAGCCGGGGTCGCTCGCCAGTGCCGCCGCGAGGATGCCGCCCTGCGAGGGGCCGACGAGCAGCCCCGGGTCGTCGGCCCCGGCCCGACCCGACCGAGCCCTGGCCCGGGCCAGGGCGGCGGCGACTCCGGCTGCCGCGATCGTCGCGTCGCCGGTCACGGCCCGGACGTCGGTGGTCAGGTCGAACGGGTTCTCCCCGGCGTGCGGAGTCCACTCCTGGGTGCCCGGCACGATGACGACCCACGCGGACCCGCCGTCACCCCGCGTCGTCTCGAGCACCCGCACGCGGCCACCATCGAGACCCTCACCCGCCGCCACGAGGTCTGCGACCGCGACCACACGACCGAGTCCGCCGACCCCATCCACCAGGGGCCCGGTGAGCGTCGGGGCGACCATCCGGACGACCGGGATGCGCGGATCACCCGAGCCGTCACCGGGTGGACCCTCCGTCAGCCACCCACCCCGAGCGGCGAGATCGGCGGCTGCAGCCACCCCGGCGAGCACACCGCAGACCCCTCTCTCGACCTCGACGTAGGCGCGGGCCGCCGCCCGCAGCCCGGCCGCGAGCGCGTCGAGCGCAGCAGCCTCGCCCCACATCCCACCCGGTCCGGCGATCTCGAGGGCCCGAGCCTCCATCAGCAGCCACCGGGCGAGCAGCCCCACCTCCCCCGGAGATCGCGCTCGCGGTGCGCCTGCCCCGGCCACCGCGGTAGCAAGGCGCGCGGCATCCTCGCGCAGGTCATCCGCGATCGCCGCCGCGCGGGTTGCGGCGGCGGCGAGCGCCTCCGAACGAACGGCCACCCTCACCGGAAGACGTCCGGGCCCAGGCTCTCGACCACCGCCTCGACGGCATACCGGGCCGCGAGCTCATGGAAGGCGACCGAGAGCAACTCGAGCTCGGCCTCCACCTGGGCCAAGCCGTTGACCCGTTCCTGCACCGCCGCCTGGTACGCCTGCGCAGCACCTCCCTGCCACCAGACCAGGGAGAAGCGCGAGAGCGCCACTCGTCGCGCCCGCAGCCGTTCCGCCGACGCCGCGGCCTCCCCCGAGAGCCGCACCATCTCCTCCGCCGGGTCCTTCGCCACCCCAGTCCACCCCCTCGATCGAGCACGGGCCATCGCCCGGCGCGGCGGCCACTGGTGCCGCCTTCGACACCCTCCCCCGGGCCCCCGCGCCGGGCCGAATCGCCGAGCCCCACCTGTGGACAACACCCGCCGATGACCTGTCTGTGGATGAGCGGCACCTACGCTGACGCCATGCCGCACCACGACCTCGCCATCATCGGCAGCGGTTCCGGCAACTCGCTGCTGACCCCCGAGCTCGAGGGCCTCGACGTGGCGATCGTCGAGGGCGGGACGTTCGGCGGCACCTGCCTCAACGTCGGCTGCATCCCGACGAAGATGCTCGTGCTGCCCGCCGACCGAGTGGTCGAGGCCCACGACGCAGCGCGCCTGGGCGTCGCCTTCGGCCCACCCACGGTCGACTGGCCGGGGGTCCGCGACCGCGTCTTCGGGCGGCTCGACGCGATCTCCGAAGGCGGTCGGGCCTACCGCGCCCAGCAGCACCACACCACCCTGTATGCCGCCCACGCCAGGTTCGTCGGCCCGCGTCGTTTGGCGCTGTCCACCGGCGAGGAGATCACCGCCGACCGGGTCGTCGTCGCGGCCGGCGCGCGTGCCGTGGGCCTGCCCGTCGACGGCCTGCGCGAGCCCGACCCGGCCAACGGGCTGCACACCTCGGACACGGTCATGCGACTGGAGGCCCTGCCGCCACGGATGCTCGTCATCGGGGGTGGGTTCGTCGCGTGCGAG
>DATIAB010000307.1:0-3885 GCA_035458265.1 Ornithinibacter sp.
AGCATCCGCGACGACAAGGCCGCCAACTTCCAGCGCCGCTACCGCGACGTCGACGTGCTCCTCATCGACGACATCCAGTTCCTGCAGGGCAAGGTGCAGACGCAGGAGGAGTTCTTCCACACCTTCAACACGCTGCACAACGCCAACAAGCAGGTCGTCATCACCAGCGACGTACCGCCCAAGCTGCTCAGCGGCTTCGAGGCCCGGATGCGCAGCCGCTTCGAGATGGGCCTGCTGACCGACGTGCAGCCCCCTGACCTCGAGACCCGGATCGCGATCCTGCGCAAGAAGGCCATCCAGGAGCGGCTGTCGGTGCCCGACGACGTCCTGGAGTTCATCGCCTCGCGGATCTCCACGAACATCCGCGAGCTCGAGGGCGCCCTGATCCGCGTCACGGCGTTCGCCAACCTCAACCGGCAGCCGGTCGACATGAGCCTGGCCGAGATCGTGCTGCGCGACCTCATGCCCGACGACGCCTCGCGCCAGGTCACCCCCGCGACGATCATGGCCCAGACGGCCGCGTACTTCGGGCTCACGCTCGACGACCTGCAGGGCCAGTCCCGGTCCCGGGTCCTCGTCACGGCCCGACAGATCGCGATGTACCTGTGCCGCGAGCTCACCGACCTCTCGCTGCCGAAGATCGGGCAGCAGTTCGGCGGCCGCGACCACACCACGGTCATGCACGCGGACAAGAAGATCCGCCAGCTGATGGCCGAGCGCCGCGCGATCTACAACCAGGTCACCGAGCTGACCAACAGGATCAAGCAGCAGTCGAGCTGACCCGGTCGTGGGGCTGCCACCGACCGCGACGGACCGGTTGCGGGCTGGTTGTCCACAGGCTGTCCACACCCCGGGCGCGGGTGAGCGCCCCGAAGCTGGCGCCTGCTGGGCGGCTCCTTCGTCCACCGCTGTGCTCAAACCTGTGGACAACCGGCACCGAGACCCCTCACCGTCGGAGCTCGTCGGCACCCGCGCCACCATGTTGTCCACAGCCTCTGTGGACAACCCCGGATGCCGGTGGACAGTCGCCTCCACGACGTGGACGACGCGCATCGCCGACGTGGACACCCTGTGAACGAGAACTGCACGTCAACAGGCGGGGCGATCCGTCCACCGCTGCGTCCACCGGCCGTCCACACCCCGGCGCGCCGGGCCGACCTGCGAGGACGCCCCCTCGTCCACAGGTTCCACAGGACCGACAACGACGACAAGATCCCTAGAACTCGACTCGGCCCCGACAACGACCCGAACGGCATCCGGTCCTCGCGGAGCAGGGCAGATGCACGGGTGGAGCCTGGGCGGCTCGTTTCGGGAGATCTCTGGGGCGCAGCCACCGTGGGTGCACTAGTGTCGGTGCCCCCGCCCGTGGCGGCTCTGCGCGCGACGCGCGACCGGTCAGCTGGGGCGGGACACATGTGTGCACGAGCAAGGGCGCGAGACCCCCGCGCCGGACGAGGTGGTATGCCGTGAAGTTCCGCGTCGAGCGCGACGTCCTGGCCGAGGCCGTCACCTGGGTGGCCCGCGGGCTCCCAGCGCGACCCCCCGTGCCGGTACTGGCCGGCATCCTCCTGCGTGCTGACGACGACGGCACCCTCACGCTCTCGGCCTTCGACTACGAGGTCTCGGCGCGGATCACCGTCGCCGCCGAGGTGTCCGAGCCCGGCACCGTGCTGGTGCTGGGCCGCCTGCTCGCCGACATCTCGCGCAACCTGCCGGACCGCCCCATCGACGTCTCCACCGAGGGCTCGAAGGTCCAGGTCACGTGCGGCTCCTCCCGGTTCAGCCTGCTGATGATGCCGGCCGACGACTACCCGACGTTGCCGTCGTCCCCGCAGCCCAGCGGGTCCATCGACGGCCACCTGTTCACCCAGGCCGTCGCCCAGGTGTCGGTGGCGGCCGACCGCGGTGACACCCTGCCGATCCTCACGGGCGTCCGCGTCGAGATCGAGGGCGACACGATGACGCTGCTGGCGACCGACCGCTACCGCCTGGCCATGCGCGAGCTGCACTGGAACCCGACGGCCACCGACGCCAGCCACGTCGTGCTCATCCCGGCCCGCACGCTCTCGGACATCTCCCGGTCGCTCGGGGCCAGCGGCTCCGTCGACGTGGCGCTCGGCACCGCCGCCGGTGGTGACGGCCTGGTCGGTTTCGAGGCCGGCCAGCGGCACACGACGACCCGGCTGCTCGACGGCGAGTACCCGAAGGTCTCCTCGATCTTCCCCTCGAGCTCGGAGACCGAGTCGGTCGTGCGCACGAGCGACCTCGTCGAGGCGGTCAAGCGGGTGGCGCTCGTCGCGGAGCGCAACACCCCCGTGCGCCTGCGATTCAGCGAGGGCCAGGTCGCCATCGAGGCCGGCACCGGCGACGACGCCCAGGCGTCGGAGGCCGTCGAGGCCAGGCTCACCGGCCCCGAGATCGAGATCGCGTTCAACCCCACGTACCTGCTCGACGGGCTGGGGGCGGTCGGCACGCCGTTCAGCCGCATCTCCTTCACCCAGGCCTCACGCCCGGCCGTGCTCAGCGGGCAGGCTGAGGAGGACGGCGAGGCCGACACCTCCTACCGCTACGTCCTCATGCCGGTCCGCTTCGCGAGCTGAGCGCTCCGGCTCGAGATCCACGCGGAACGTCGCACCACCGTCAGCACCACCCGTCACCACCACGAGGAGTCACGACATGCAGCTGGGTCTGGTCGGTCTGGGCAAGATGGGCGGCAACATGCGCGAGCGGATCCGCCGCGCGGGCCACGAGGTCGTGGGCTACGACCGCAACAAGACGGTCTCCGACGCGCGCTCCCTCGCGGACATGGTCAGCAAGCTCACCAGCCCCCGGGTCGTGTGGGTGATGGTGCCGCACGGGGCGCCGACCCGCGACACCGTCGCCGAGCTCGCGGAGCTGCTGGACAAGGGTGACCTCGTCATCGACGGCGGGAACAGCAAGTTCACCGATGACTTCGAGAACGAGAAGCTGCTCAAGGCCAAGGGCATCGGCTACCTCGACTGCGGGGTGTCCGGTGGCATCTGGGGCCTGGACAACGGCTACGGACTCATGGTCGGCGGCACCGCGGCCAACGTGAAGAAGGCCATGCCGATCTTCGACGCCCTGCGTCCGGAGGGCCCGCGCGACGAGGGGTTCGTGCACGCCGGCAAGGTCGGGGCCGGGCACTACACGAAGATGGTGCACAACGGCATCGAGTACGGCCTGATGCACGCCTACGCCGAGGGCTACGAGCTGCTCCAGAAGAAGGACATCGTCGAGAACGTCCCGGGAGCCTTCAAGGCGTGGAGCCGCGGCACCGTCGTGCGGTCGTGGCTGCTCGACCTCATGGTCGTGGCGCTCGAGGACAACCCGACGCTCGACGACGTCTCGGACTACACCTCCGACTCGGGCGAGGGCCGCTGGACCGTCGAGGAGGCCCTCAACCTCTCGGTGCCCATGCCGGTCATCTCGGCCTCGCTCTTCGCCCGCTTCGCCTCACGGCAGCAGTCCTCGCCGACGATGCAGGCCGTGGCGGCGCTGCGCGGCCAGTTCGGTGGTCACCAGGTGATGACCACGGCCGAGGGCGAGGCGCTGCGGGCCGAGGCGCTCGCAGGCCCCGCCAGCGCCGACGCCTCACGGCGCAAGGCCGCCCGCAAGGAGGCCCCGACCCGGTCGGCGAAGGCAGCCGCGGCCAAGGGGCGCAAGGCCGCCGGCGCCGGCCCGTCGTCCGGTGGCGGTGCCACGTCGTCCAGCGGTGCGGGGCCTGCGTCCGCGGGGCCCACCTCGGGCGCGGGCTCCACGCGAAAGCGCGCCGCCGGGAAGAGCTGATCACGGGTGCACGTCCGGCACCTCAGCGTCGTCGACTTCCGCAGCTACACCTCGGCCGAGCTGCCGCTCGAGCCCGGA
>DATIAB010000308.1:0-4126 GCA_035458265.1 Ornithinibacter sp.
CCCGTGGCGACCTGTGCGCCGTCGGCGTCGCTGAGCACGACCCGGACCTCGAGCCCGTCGTGGTCGACGGTCTCGACGCTCCAGCCGACCGAACCCGTGCTTCCCTCGAAGCCGGTGGTCACGGTGACGTCCTCGACGTGCTTCTGCTTCGCCAGCGTCCGGATCGTGCCGTCCGACATCCTCGCCGACCAGGTCGGGCGCATGCAGCGCCGAGAGCTGCCCGAGGACTGGGAGGGCCGACGTCCCCACCTACGAGCCGGACGCCAAGGGCGTTTCCGGCAGAGACGCCTCCGGCGCGGTGCTCAACGCGGTCGCCGGCCGGGTCCCCCGGCTTCTCGGCGGGGCGGCCGACCTGGCCCCCTCGACCAAGACGACCATCACGGCATCCGACGCCGGGTCGTTCTCACCGCAGGACCGCGCCGGTCGCAACCTGCACTTCGGCGTTCGCGAGCACGCCGCCGGCTGCATCGCCAACGGCCTCGCCCTCAGCAAGGTCCGGCCCTTCCAGGCCGGCTTCCTGATCTTCTCGGACTTCCAGCGCGGCGCGATCCGGCTCTCCGCCCTCATGGAGCTGCCGGTCATCCACGTCTTCACGCACGACTCGATCGGAGTCGGTGAGGACGGCCCCAACCACCAGCCGGTCGAGCAGATCGTCTCGCTGCGCGCGGTCCCCGGTCTGGTCGACCTGCGCCCCGCCGACGCCAACGAGGTCGCCGAGGCCTGGCGCTGGCTGATGCCACGCCGGCACGACCCGGTCGCGCTGTTCCTGTCCCGTCAGCCGCTGCCCACCCTGGACCGGAGCCGGTATGCATCGGCCGCGGGGCTCGCCCACGGCGCCTATGTCCTGGCCGACCCCCCGTCGGGACACACGCCGCAGGTCATCCTCGTGGCGACCGGCTCCGAGGTGGCTCTCGCCGTCTCCGCCTACGAGACGCTCACCGCCGAGGGTGTCGACGCCCGGGTCGTCTCGATGCCGTCGTGGGAGATCTTCGACCGTCAGGGTCCGGCGTACCGCGACTCGGTCCTGCCGCCCTCGGTGAAGGCCCGGGTCGCGGTCGAGCAGGCGTCGACGCTGGGCTGGGAGCGCTACGTCGGCTCCGAGGGAGCCGTGATCGGCATGTCGACCTTCGGTGCCTCGGCACCGTTGAAGGAGCTGCTCACGAAGTTCGGGTTCACCCCCGAGGCCGTCGCCGAGCAGGCCCGTGCCCAGATCGCGAGCCACAGATCGTCGAACCACAGCGTGTGAAACCGGTGACCAGCCGGGTACACCACCTGTGGACCCCGACCCCGACCCCGAACCGACCCGACCCCGAACCCCAGGAGTGCTCATGACCAACCCGCTGCACGACCTCGCCCGAGAGGGCGTCTCCGTCTGGCTCGACGACCTGTCCCGAGAGCGACTCGTGGGCGGCAGCCTCGCCGCTCTGGTCGACGACGGATCGGTCGTCGGAGTCACGACCAACCCTTCGATCTTCAAGGCCGCGATCACCGGCTCGCACCTCTATGACGAGCAGATCGCGCAGTACGCCAAGGCCGGTGCCGACGGCGTCGTGCGCGCCCTGACGACCGACGACGTGCGCGAGGCGTGCGACCTCCTGTCGCCGGTCCACCAGCGCTCGGGCGGGGTCGACGGCCGCGTCTCCATCGAGGTCGACCCGCGACTCGCCCACAACGCCGAGTCGACCCTCATCCAGGCGCACGAGCTGTGGCGCGAGGTCGACCGGCCGAACATGCTGGTCAAGATCCCTGCGACCCTCGCCGGCCTTCCCGCCATCCGGTCCGCCATCGCGGAGGGGATCAGCGTCAACGTGACCCTGATCTTCTCCCTGGAGCGGTACCGCGCGGTCATGGAGGCGTACATCGCGGGCCTCGAGCAGCGCCTGGCCGCCGGCGAGTCCGTCGCCGGAATCGCCTCGGTCGCGAGCTTCTTCGTCAGCCGGATCGACACCGCGGTGGACGCCCGGCTCGAGGAGATCGGTACGCCGAAGGCCCTCGGGCTGCGGGGGAGGGTCGCTGTGGCCAACGCCCGGCTGGCCTACCAGGCCTACGAGGAGACCTTCAGCGGCGAGCGCTGGGAGCGCCTGCGCGAGGCCGGTGCCTGGCCACAGCGTCCGCTCTGGGCCTCGACCGGTGTCAAGAACCCCGACTACCCGGACACGCTCTACGTCACCGAGCTCGTGGCTCCCGGCACGGTCAACACGATGCCCGAGGCCACGCTGGAGGCGGTCGCCGATCACGGAGAGATCCGCGGGGACACGGTCCGGTCCTCGTACGACGATGCGGCTGCAGTGCTGAAGTGCCTGGGTGAGGTCGGGGTGGACCTCACGGACGTCACCCACACGCTCGAGGAGGAGGGTGTCGAGTCCTTCGAGAAGGCGTGGAACGAGCTGCTGGAGTCGGTCGACCGGGCCATCTCGGAGCAGTCGGCCATCGCGTAGGCGACCACGCACCGAGGGCGCCCTTGGTGTTGCCGCCGACCCGCACGATGCCGCGAGTCGTGGCGAAGTGAGCGACGGGTTCCCGGCTGGGTGGTGTGACCTGTGAGTCAGGTCGTCGTCGCGTGCTCGCATCGGCGCGACAATGGAGTCGGGCCGGGGCGACGTGGTCCTGGCCCGTGGAGGTGTGTTATGACCACGGTCCTCCCTTCTGAGCATGTCACGCGCAGCCCGGTGGTCCAGACCACGCATGGTGCGGTGCACGGTGTCATCGCTGAGGGCGTCCATCTGTTTCTGGGGATCCCGTACGCGGCCCCGCCGTTCGGCGCCGGGCGGTTGCGCCCGCCGAGGCCGGTCGAGGCCTGGGATGGGGTGCGTGACGCGTGCCGGCTGGGTCCGGAGCCCCCGCAGGTGGCTCCGCCGTCGACGGGTGGCCCCGATGGCGGGGCCGGGGAGGACTGGGGGGAGGTGGCGGATGCGTTCGCGGCGGTTGAGCGAGCGGCGACCTCGCAGGAGTGCCTGAACCTGAACGTGTGGACCCCTGACCCGGGCGCGGCCGGCTTGCCGGTGATGGTCTGGATCCAGGGCGGGATGTTCGAGCTGAGCTCGACGGCTGCGTATGACGGCAGCCGTTTCGCCCGCGATGGCGTCGTCTGTGTCGTGATCAACTGGCGTCCCGGCGCGGAGGGGTTCCTCTACCTCGCGGACGGGATCGCGAACCTCGGGCTGCTGGACCAGGTCGCTGCCTTGGAGTGGGTGCGCGAGAACATCGGCGGCTTCGGTGGGGACCCGGACAACGTGACGGTCTTCGGGGAGTCCGCCGGCGCGATGAGCATCGGTGCGCTGCTTGCCATGCCGGCCGCTCGAGGGCTGTTCCGTCGAGCGATCCTGCAGAGCGGCGCAGCACAGCACGTGACACCGCCCGAGGACGCGGCCCGGGTCGCCGCACACCTGACGGAACTGCTCGGGGTGTCCTGCGACCGGGACGCGATCGCCGCCGCGGGGGTGGACCGGTTGCTCGGCGCGCAGGCACAGCTGAAGGCGGACCTGCTCTGCGACCCGGACCCGACACGCTGGGGTGCCTCGGTGGGGACGACCACGATGCCGTGGCAGCCCGTCGCTGATGGGGACGTCCTGCCCAGCGCCCCCCTGGACGCCATCGCCGCCGGGTCAGCCAAGGGCATCGACGTGCTCGTCGGGACCAACGTGGATGACTGGCGGCTCTGGCTCGTGCTCAGCGGCGCGATCGGGCAGATCACCGACGAGATCCTCACCGGGCCGGTCAGCACCTACGGCTACCAGTGCCTGGCCGCGTACGGGCTGGACCCCATGAAGGCGCGGTCGGCATACCGGGACAGGTACCCTGGCGCTGGTCCTGGTGACCTGCTCGCCAAGGTGCAGACCGACTGGTGGATGCGCATCCCGGCGATTCGGCTGGCGGAAGCGTTGGTGGCCACCGGCGGAGGCGCTCACCGCACCTACATGTACGAGTTCGCCTGGGGCTCGCCCGGGCTGGGTGCCGTGCACGCACTCGAGGTCCCATTCGTGTTCGACACCGCGGACCCCAACGCACCACTGTTCGGCCCTCTCCTCGGGCCGAATCCACCGCAGGATTTGGCGCGCACCATGCACGGCTCCTGGGTGGGTTTCGCCCGTGACGGCAACCCCGGCTGGCTGCGGTACGACCTGGT
>DATIAB010000309.1:0-4007 GCA_035458265.1 Ornithinibacter sp.
GAGAGCACGACGCCGCGGTTGCCGCCGCCGATGATGACGGGGGTGCCCACGAGCTCGGGGTGCGAGAGCAGCGTCGCGGCCGCGTAGAAGGCGTCCATGTCGACGTGCAGCACCGTGCAGCCCGTGTCGTCGAGGGGCTCACTGGAGTCGCGGTGCGGGAGGGCGTACTGGCGTCGGCTCATCGATGACCCCCGACGGTGTCAGCCCCGGGTCGCGAGGACGTGTCGGACGCTGCCGAGGTCGCCGAGCAGTGGGTGGTCGGCATGGCGGCTCGCGACCTCCTCGAGCTCGAGCAGCGCCAACCGGTCGGCCTCGGAGTCGACCAGGGCTGATGGGACGAGGTCGCTGAAGATGCGCACCCCGTGGCTGTCGACCGGGGTGAGGCCGTGGGCGCGCAGCAGGTCGAGCACGACGTGTTCGTCGAACCGGCGTGGTGCCGGGTCGTCGTCGCCCCAGCGCCCGTCGGGCCGCTCGAGAATGGCCTGCGCGCGGGAGAACTGACCCGCGAGGGCGCGGGCCAGTGCCGCCGGCAGCCGCTGGGCGACGACGAGGGAGAGCGTGCCACCCGGGGCGAGCACGCTCGCGATGTTGGCCAGTGCGGCATCCGCGTCGTCAACGACCTCGAGGGTGCCGTGGAGGCAGACGAGGTCGTATGCCGGGTTCTCGCCGCCCGCGCCGAGCTCGCCGAGGGTGTCGGTGTCGCCCTGGACGGGATGGATCCTCGCGGTGGTGTCGGTCTCGGCGGCACGGCGTCGCAGCGAGGCCAGGGCGTCCGGGCTGGGGTCGACGACGGTGACGTCGTGACCGGCCCCCGCGAGCGGGACGGCGGTGCCCCCCGTTCCCCCACCGAGGTCCAGGACCCGCAGGGGGCGCCCGAGCTCGGTGCTGCGACGGGCCGCGAAGGCGTCGAGGGCGACCTGGACGGCAGCCGTGCGCAGCCCCGGATGGGCACCCGCCCGACGGGATCGGCCCCGCTCGTCGGCCACGGCTGGTCTCCTCGCTCACGTCGGTGTCGCACGGTCGGCGTCTGGCATCCCACCCTAGTGTCCGGAGCTGCCGGGGCTGGCGTGCCACAGCTTGCGCGGGGGCAACGCGTCGACCGGCGCGCCCCGGCCCGAGCGGGGGTCCAGCCCCGGTGGGCGGGTGTCGGCGTAGGGCGACTGGCGAAAACCCGAGGCGTGCACGAGCACCCGGCGACCGGTGCGGGCGTCCTGCTCGGCAGCGGCGGTCTGCGCCGCCTCGGCGCGCGCCACGGCATCCGACTCACCCGCAGCGACCGCTGCCCGGACCCTCTCGAGGCCTCCGAGCTGCCAGGCGTCCCACAGCCCGGCGAGCTCCCAGGCACCGGTGGCGCGGATGGAGACCCCGCGGTCACCGGTGCGGCGCAGCACCCCGCGCACGAGGAGCAGCCACGAGTGGAAGACGACGTCGGCGTAGGGGCCTTGGACGTCCTCGAAGAAGGTGCAGTCGGCCGGGCCGGTGGAGTCGTCGAGCGTGAGGAAGACGACGCGGCGTCCCGAGCGCACCGGGGGGGTCTGGGTGGCGACCTTGACCCCGGCCACCCACACCTGGCTGCGGCTGCGGGTGCCGAGCAGGTCGGCACTGCGGGTGACCCGCAGCGCACGGAGCAACGGGTCGTAGAACTGCACGACGTGCGCGGAGACGTCGAGCCCGAGCACGTCGAGCTCGGCGCGCACCCGCTCGGGGCCGGTCAGCTCGGGCAGCCCGGCGCCTGCGACCAGTCGTGGCCGGTCGCCGAGGTCGAGGGTCAGCTGGGTCGGCTGCTCGGCCGCCGGCACGACCTCGCGGGCCGCCTGCGACTGGGCCGCGGCCTGCTCCCGGACGTCGAGCGTGGCTCCTGCCTGCGCGGACACCCCGTCCTCGCGCGGCGGGGAGATGCTCGGCACGGCGAGCCGTCGGCTGCGACGG
The DNA here is from genome assembly GCA_035458265.1 of Ornithinibacter sp. Taxonomy (GTDB): domain Bacteria; phylum Actinomycetota; class Actinomycetes; order Actinomycetales; family Dermatophilaceae; genus Fodinibacter. The sequence continues at coordinate 1,930 of DATIAB010000309.1, forward strand.
GCGGGTGCCCCGGTGCCGCGGTCCCACCGCTCGAGCTCGGCGACGTGGAGCAGCAGGTCGCGGCGAGTGACCCGCCCGCGCCGCCCGAGCCCGCCGTCACCCATCCCGTGGAGGGAGTCGAACGCCCCGGCGAGGACGAGCCGCTCGGTGACCGGACGGCTCACCCGGGCCCGGGTCCAGAAGTCGCCGAGGTCGGCATACGGCTGGCCGGCGACGACCCGGGCGACCTCTGCCGCACTGATCCCCTTGACGTCAGCAAGGGAGAGCCGGATGCCGTAGGGCTGGCATTCGCGCTGCCACGCCGGCACCACGGCATCCGGCACCACGGCATCCGGCGCCACGGCACCCGATGAGGGGACATCGGCCACCTGCTCGACACGGTAGGTGTCCACGGAGGCGTTGACGTCCAGGCCGAGGACGGGGATGCCGAAGGACCGCGCGTCGTCGAGCAGGAGCCGCTTGGGGTACATGCCCGGGTCGTGGGTGAGGATGCCGGCCAGGAAGGCCGCCGGGTGGTGGGTCTTCAACCAGGCCGAGTGGAAGGTCGGCAGGGCGAAGGCAGCGGCGTGCGCCTTGCAGAAGCCGAAGCTCGCGAACGACTTCAGCACCTCCCAGATGCGGTCGCGGTCCTCGGGCCGGTAGCCGCGCGCCGCCGCCGCGGGACGCCACCACGCCTCGACGTCGGCCTGGCCCTGCGGGGTGCCCATGCTGCGCCGTACCTCGTCGGCCTGGGCCAGGCTCACCCCCGTGGTCTCGGCGACGATGACCAGCACCTGCTCGTGGAAGACGACGACGCCCTCGGTCTCCTCGAGCGCCGGGATGAGGCTGGGGTGGATGAAGCGGCGCTTGCTCCACCCGTGCCGGCTGTTGAGGAACGGGGTGATCATGTCGGACTTGACCGGCCCGGGCCGGAACAGCGAGATGTCGACGATGAGGTCGTCGAACCGGTGCGGCCCGAGCTTGCCGATGAGCTCGCGCTGCCCGGGGCTCTCGATCTGGAACATCCCGAGGGTGCGGGTCGTGCGGATGAGCTCGTAGGTGGCGGGGTCCTCGTGGGGCACCTGTTCCTCGTCGTCGAGGTCGATGTGCTCCCCGCTGACCCGCTCGACCTCGGCGACCGCATGGGCCATCGCCGACTGCATGCGGATGCCGAGCACGTCGAGCTTGAGGAAGCCCAGGGTCTCGACGTCGTCCTTGTCGAACTGGCTCATGGGGAAACCCAGCCAGCTCGCCTCGACCGGGGTGCGGTCCAGCAGGCCGGAGTTGGACAGCACGATCCCGCACGGGTGGAGCGCGATATGTCGCGGGAGGCCGTCCAGGGCCTCGACGAGGTCGAAGAAGGCCGCCATCCGCGGGCTGTCCAGGCCGCGGCTGCGCAGCTCGGGCAGGTCGGCGATGGCGTGCCGGGCGTCCTTGGCGCGGATGTGCGGGAACGCCTTGGCGATCTCGTCGACCTCGGTGGGGGGCAGCCCGAGCGCGGCGCCGACGTCGCGCACCGCGTGCCGCACCTTGTAGGTGTCCATCATCGACACGCACGTCACCCGTTCACCGCCGAACCGGGCGAGGACGGCCTCGTAGATCTCGGTGCGCCGGGCCGACTCGACGTCGACGTCGATGTCGGGCAGCTCGGCGCGCAGCGGGGAGCAGAACCGCTCCATGAGCAGCCGGTGGCGGATCGGGTCGACGCCGCTGATGCCGAGGAGGTGGTTGACCAGGCTGCCGGCTCCCGAGCCCCGGGCGGCCACCCGCACCCCGCGGGCGCGGATGAGGTCGGTGACCTCGGCGACGGTGAGGAAGTAGGTGGGGTAGCCCAGGGTCTCGATGACGGCGAGCTCTTCGTCGAGCCGGTCGAGCACGACCTGCCGCTCGCCCTCCCCTGCCCCCGGGTAGCGGCGGCCGACCCCGTCGCGGCAGCGCTGCGCGAGCACCGCCATGGGATCATCGCCGGCGCTGATGCCGAGGACCTGCGCCTCGGGCAGGTGGACCGCCCCGATGCCGAGGTCGGGGCGGGCCTGCTGGGTGCACTCGTCGGCGACGAGGGAGGTCATCGCGACGAGCCGCTCGGCACGGGAGCGGTC
>DATIAB010000310.1:0-4412 GCA_035458265.1 Ornithinibacter sp.
GGTGAAGTTCGCGACGGCGGCCCCCGAGGGGGTGAACCGGAGCTCGGGGTCGGCGGTGAGGTTGCCGACGATGGTGATGGTGGTTTCGCCTGCCATGGGTCAGGGGCTTCCTTCGGAGTCGTTACCGACGGTGTGAGTGTGTTGGGACGTCACTCAGGCGCCGGGGCGCATGAGCTTGGTCCGCATGACCGACTCGTTGAGGCCGAGCTGACGGTCCAGCTCCTTGGCCGTGGCCGGCTCGGCGGTGAAGTTGACGACGGCGTAAATGCCCTCGGCCTTCTTCTTGATCTCGTAGGCCAGGCGACGACGGCCCCAGATGTCGACGTTGTCGACGGAGCCACCATCGGTGGTCACGACCTTGAGGAACCGCTCCAGCGACGGCTGGACGGTCCGGTCATCGAGCTCTGGGTCGAGGATGACCATGAGTTCGTACTGACGCATGCGTTAACCCGCCTCCTTTGGTCTGTGGCGGTCACGGAGTCTCCGTGACAGGAGGGTATGCATTGCTGCCGACAGGACCGCGGAGTTTTCCACAGGCCGCTCAGAGGGCAACCTGCTCAGGATACCGGCCGGGGCGGCATCCCCCAACTCATGCGGGTGTCAGTCCTCGCTCGGGGGGGACGGTTCGGGTTTCCCGCCGCCGGGATTGCCGTTGCCGTTCCCGTTCGACGGCTCCTCCGTCGGCCCGGGCTCGGACGGAGGAGGCTCCGGCGTGGTCGGCTCGGGTTCCACCGTCTCGGGCGGGGCCGTCGTGGTGGGCGGCGCGGTCGTGGAGGGCGCCGGGGCCGTCGTCGACGGAGCCGCGGGCCTCGTGGTCTGGGCCGGCCGGTTCTTGGCGTCCTTGTTGATGTTCGCCGGCTCGGGGAACTCGACGACGTCGGTGCCCTCCAGGGCGGACTTCATGTAGGCCGTCCAGATCCGCGCGGGGTAGGTGCCACCCGTGATGTCGCCCGAGTCCGGCAGGTTCTCCATCGCGAGCTCCTCACCGTTCGGGCCGCTGCGGTACAGGCCGACGGCCGCCGCGAGCTGCGGGACGTACCCGTCGAACCAGGCGGATCGGAAGCTCTCCGAGGTGCCGGTCTTCCCCGCGGCGGGGCGGCCCAGGTTCTGACCCACGTAGCGGGCGGTGCCTCCCTCGACGGGGTAGGTCATGGCGTCGATGACGTCGGACATGAGGTCCTTGTCGAAGACCTGCTGGGTGACCGGCTCGGCCGTGATCGGCTCGACGCCCTCGTCGAGGAAGCGGATCTCCTTGACGATGTACGGCGTGGCCTGGATACCCTCGGCCGCGATGGTCGCGTAGGCGGTGGCCATGTCGAGGACGGTGACGTAGTCCGTGCCGAGCACGTTGCCGACGTTCGGCTCCAGCGGGCTGCGCACCCCGGCATCCTCGGCGGCCTTCATCGAGTTCTCCGCCCCGACCTCGATGTTGAGCTCGGCGTAGACGGTGTTGACCGACCGACCCGTCGCACGCCGCAGGTCCACCTGCCCGAAGGACTCGTCGCCGAAGTTCTTGACGCGTCCCCGCCGCCCGGCCGCGGTGTCGGCGCTCGGGTCGGCGAACTCCTCGAAGTAGCGCGGGCTCGACCCGTCCAGCGTGGACCGCAGGCTGAAGTCGCCGGACTGCAACGCCGCGATGAGGGTGAAGATCTTGAAGGTCGACCCGGCCTGCATCCTGTCCTGGGTGACGGCGTTCTGGGGGCGCTTGGCGTAGTCGGCGCCGCCGTAGAGCGCGGCGATCGCCCCGTCGCCGGGAGTGATCGAGGCCATGCCGAGGTAGACGTCCTGCTCGGACGGCCGCTCCTCCTTGATGGCCGTCTCCATCGCCACCTGCTTGGGCTGCTCGATGGTGGAGGTGACCCGCAGGCCACCGCGCTCGATGTCGCTCTCGGTCAGCTGGTGCGTGGCGACGAGTTCGTTCTTGACCATCTCGACGAGGTAGCCGGACGTCCCGCTGAGGGTGCGCGGCCGGTAGTCCACGAAGGTGTCGGGGAAAGTGGCCGCCGACCGCTCCTCAGCGGTGAGCCACCCGTTCTCGACCATCGCGTCGAGGATGTACCCGGAACGCTCCTCGGCGTTGGCCGCCTGCTCCTCGCCCAGACCCGGGTCGTAGAGCGACGGTCCACGGATCACGGAGGCGAGGAAGGCACTCTCGGCCACGGTCAGGTCGGCGACGTCCTTGTTGAAATAGGCCCCTGCCGCCGTCTGGATGCCGTAGGCGCCACGCCCGTAGTAGATCGTGTTGAGGTAGTTCTCGAGGATCTCGTCCTTGGTCTGCTGCCGGTCGATCTTCACGGCCAGGAGGATCTCTCGAGCCTTGCGTTCCAGGGTGCGGTCCGAGGTGAGGAAGTAGTTCTTCACGTACTGCTGGGTGATCGTGGACCCACCCTGCGTCGCCTGACCGCCCTTGACGGCGACCCAGACTGCGCGCGCGATCCCGGTCGGGGAGATGCCGTTGTTCTCGTAGAAGTTCTGGTCCTCGCCGGCGAGGATCGCCTTCTGCATGTGGTCGGGCACCTGCGACAGCGGCACCGACACGCGGTTGCCCTCACTGTCGGACAACCGCCCGAGCTCGGTCTTGCCGTCGGCGTAGTAGACGATCGAGGTCTGCGCCGTCGCGATCTCGTTCGGTTCCGGGACGTCCGTGCGCGCATACGCGATGCCCACGGCGGTCACTCCCAGGATGGCGAGCGCGAGCACGGTCCACAGGCCACGGCGCAGCCACGTGCGGCCACGGGAACGGCGGGCGGATGCCGTGGCGCGGTGACGCTCCGATCGGCTCGCGGGGGTGCGGGACTGGCGTTGGCTCATGCGGCTTTCCGGGGCTGGGAACGACGGGCTGTACAGGGTCGGACGACTGCGCAGACAGGGGCCGAACTCCTTCGGCCCCACGGCCAGTATGACCGGGTTCCTTGGAGAACCCTGAATCCGCAGGGAGCGGTCACGGCTTCACGGAGTTGCCTCGATGTATCGCGCCGATATATCTATGCTACCTTGCTCTTGACAAACGCTCCGTATGTCAGGTCCGTTCCACTCAGAGGAGGTGTGCCGTGAAGAGCCGCCGCGCCCAGCTCCTGGAGTTCGCCGTCCTCGGCCTCCTCCACGACGGACCGACCCATGGCTACGACCTGCGACGCCGCCTCAACACGGCGCTCGGCCCCTTCCGGGCCCTGTCCTACGGCACTCTCTACCCGGCGTTGCGCGACCTGCTCGAGCACGGGCTCATCGCCGAGACCACGGATCCGGCCGGGCCCACGGGCCGGCGGCCGCGCGTGGTCTACGAGCTGACTGCTGCCGGCAAGGAGCACTTCTCGGCGCTCGTCGCCCGCACGGACGCCTCCGCCTACGACGACGACGGCTTCGACGTGCGGTTCGCGTTCTTCGCACGCACCGAGCGCGACGTGCGGCTGCGCATCCTCGAAGGCCGGCGCTCGCGGGTCGAGGAGGACCTCGAGCGTGTGCGTGACTCGGTCACCCGCAGCCGCCAGCGGCTCGACGCCTACACGACGGCACTTCAGCGACACGGTGAGGAGACCACCGAGCGCGAGGTCCGCTGGCTCAGCGAGCTCATCGACGCCGAACGGCGTCACCCCACAGACCCCGGCCCTCAGCCGTAGGTGCCGCCCGCGCCATCCGGGCGCACCGGCACACCGCACCACCACCAACCCACTCGACACCAACCGCAGGAGAAGTACATGGGTTCCATCCGCGTCGCCATCGTGGGCGTCGGCAACTGTGCGTCCTCGCTCGTCCAGGGCGTGCACTACTACCGGGACGCCGACCCCACCCAGACCGTTCCCGGCCTGATGCACGTCACCTTCGGTGAGTACCACGTGCGCGACGTCGAGTTCGTCGCCGCGTTCGACGTCGACGACAAGAAGGTCGGCAAGGACCTCGCCGAGGCGATCAACGCCTCCGAGAACAACACCATCAAGATCGCGGACGTGCCGACCACCGGCGTCACCGTCCTGCGTGGCACGACCCTCGACGGCCTCGGGAAGTACTACCGCGAGACAATCGACGAGTCGGCCGCTGACCCCGTGGACGTCGTCGCCACGCTGCGCGACGCCCAGGTCGACGTGCTCGTGTCCTACCTCCCGGTGGGCTCGGAACTGGCTGACAAGTTCTACGCGCAGTGCGCGATCGACGCCGGCGTCGCCTTCGTCAACGCCCTGCCCGTGTTCATCGCGTCCGACCCCGAGTGGGCCGCGAAGTTCGAGGAGGCCGGCGTGCCGGTCATCGGTGACGACATCAAGAGCCAGGTCGGGGCCACCATCACGCACCGCGTCATGGCCAAGCTGTTCGAGGACCGCGGCGTCGCGCTGGACCGCACCTACCAGCTCAACGTCGGCGGCAACATGGACTTCAAGAACATGCTCGAGCGCGAGCGCCTGGAGTCCAAGAAGGTCTCC
>DATIAB010000311.1:0-3109 GCA_035458265.1 Ornithinibacter sp.
TCTCGTGCATCGCCGGACCGGACGCCTACACCGAGCAACCGGCACCCCGCGCGATCCGTGCGCGGTCTCGCCGCGCTCATCACGCACCAGGAGTGACCACCACAGTGGCCGTCAAGATTCGTCTCAAGCGCATGGGCAAGATCCGTGCACCGTACTACCGCGTCGTCATCATGGACTCGCGCACCAAGCGCGACGGCCGGGCGATCGAGGAGATCGGCAAGTACCACCCGACCGAGGAGCCCTCGCTCATCGACATCGACAGCGAGCGCGCGCAGTACTGGCTCAACAACGGCGCCCAGCCGACCGAGGCCGTCGCCGCCCTGCTGAAGATCACCGGCGACTGGCAGAAGCACAAGGGCCTGCCCGGCACCGAGGGCACCCTGAAGGTCAAGGCCGCCAAGACCCCGAAGCGCGACCTCTACGAGGCAGCCCTCGCGGCCGCCGGGAAGTCCACCGCCGAGGACACCTCCGGCGCGACGACCGCCAAGAAGCGTGCGCCCAAGAAGGTCGAGGCGGCCCCGGCCGCCGAGGCCGAGGCCCCCGCTGCTGAGGCCACTGCTGCTGAGACCCCTGCTGCTGAGGCGCCCGCCGCAGAGGCCGAGGCCCCCGCGGCCGAGGTCGCCGACGAGGCGAAGGCCTGACCGTGCTCGAAGAGGCGCTGGAGCACCTCGTCACGGGCATCGTCGACCACAAGGACCAGGTGCAGGTTCGCCAGAAGGAGCTGCGCCGCGGTGAGATCCTCGAGGTGCGCGTGCACCCCGACGACCTCGGCCGGGTCATCGGGCGCTCCGGCCGCACCGCCAGCGCGCTGCGCACCGTCATGGGCGCTCTCGCCGGCGGACGCCAGGTGCGCATCGACATCGTCGACACCGACCGGGTCCGCTGACCTGCGTCGCTGAACGCGACCACCACGACGGCGGGGTGTGCCGGGAGGAGACTCCCCGGCTCACCCCGCCGCTGTTCTGCCCCTGCGCACAGCCCCACCGGTTGGTGCCGATCTGCACCCCCACGACAGGATGGCCCCGTGACCGACCGCACCGTCATCGCCCGCATCGGCAAGCCCCACGGCCTGCACGGTGAGGTGACCGTGCAGCTGCACACCGACAAGCCCGACCGGCGTCTTGCCGTGGGCGCTGCCCTCGACACGCAGGCCATACCCGGCACCGGGGTGCCGCGGGTGCTCACCGTGCGGTCCACTCGAGTGCACAACGGGGTCTGGCTCGTGGCGTTCGAGGAGATCCCCGACCGCACCGGCGCCGAGTCGCTGCGCGGCACCCGACTCGTCATCGACGGCGACGACGCCCGGCCGGCGGAGGACGACGACGACGTCTTCACCGAGGAGCAGCTGCGCGGCCTGACCGTCGTCGACCCCGCCGGCACCGTGCTCGGCGAGGTGGGCGGCCTCGAGCTCGGTGCCGCCCAGGACCGGCTCGTCGTCCTGCTCCCCGACGGGCGTCAGGCGCAGGTGCCGTTCGTCGCGGCGATCGTCCCCACGGTCGACCTCGCGGCGGGGCGGGTCGTCGTCGACGCGCCTCCCGGGCTGCTCGACCTCGGGGTGTGACGTCGGTGCGCCTCGACGTGGTCACGATCTTCCCCGACTACCTCGCGCCGCTCGACCTGTCCCTGATCGGCAGGGCGAGGCGCGACGGCATCCTCGACGTCCACGTCCACGACCTGCGCGACTTCACGCACGACCGGCACCGCACCGTCGACGACAGCCCTCTCGGCGGGGGCGCGGGCATGGTCATGAAGCCCGAGCCCTGGGCGCAGGCGCTCGACCACGTCGTGACCACAGGGGCGAGCGAGACGGCATCCGTGCCGCACCTCATCGTCCCCGGGCCGGGAGGCGTACCGCTCACCCAGGCGCTGGCCCATGGCCTCGCCCGGGAGCCCTGGCTCGCGTTCGCGTGCGGGCGGTACGAGGGCATCGACGAGCGCGTCTACGACCACGCGGCACAGCGGATGCCGGTCACGATCGTCTCGCTCGGCGACTACGTCCTCAACGGGGGAGAGGTCGCGGTGCTGGCGATCGTCGAGGCGGTGGTCAGGCTGCTGCCCGGGGTCGTCGGCAACGCCGAGTCGCTCGTGGAGGAGTCCCACGAGGACGGCCTGCTCGAGTACCCGGTCTACACCCGGCCCGCGGTGTGGGTCGACGGCGCCGAGGTGCGCGAGGTGCCGCCGGTGCTGCTGTCCGGCAACCACGGCGCGATCGCCCGATGGCGCCACGAGCAGCGGCTCGCCCGCACGGCGGCTCGGCGACCCGACCTGCTGCACCCGTCGTCGGTCGCGGGGGTACTCGACGGGCTGGACGGCCTCGAGGTGCGCGTCGCAAACCCCGCCGACCTGCCCGAGCTGCTCGTGCTGACGCGCGCCTGCTGGGTGCCCGAGGCCCAGGCGTCCGGATCCTTCGACCTCCCGCCGCTCACGGACGGCGTCCCCGAGCTCGCCGAGTCGCTGACGGTGTGGACCACGTGGGTCGTGCGCGCGGGGGGGCGCCTGGTCGCGTCGATCCGCGTGCGCCGTGACCCGGACGACGCGAGTGTCTGGCAGCTGGGCCGGTTCATGGTGGCGCCCGATCTTCAGGGGTCCGGGCTGGGGCGGGCGCTGCTCGCCTTCGCCGAGTCCCAGGCACCCGATGACACGACGACCCTGTGTATTACCACCGGGCGCGCGAGTGAACGCAACCAGCGCATCTACCGCAGGGCGGGGTATCGACGGGTGGCTGGCGAGTCGAAAGTCCACCCCCTGACGACCGACCTGGTCAAGCGCCGCCGGTGACGCCCGAGGCGGGTCCGACGGGCCCGACGGACGCGGTGAGTCCCACGGCATCCCCTTCAGGGCTGGAGGGTCGTGCGCAGGTCAGGGGGCAGGAGCCGGGCGCTGCCGATCAGTCGCTCGGCGACGACAGCGGTGGTCGTCTGGGCAGCCATGATGCCAAGGAGCACCAACACCTGGGCCGCCGCCGCCTGCGCGGGCGACCCCCCGCCGAGGAGCACCCCGATGAAGGCCCCCGGCAGCGTGACGACCCCGGCGGTGCGCACCTGGTCGAGGCCGGGGATGAGGGCTTCCGGCACGCGCCGGTGGATCACCTCGTGGACGGCCTGCGCCC
>DATIAB010000312.1:0-29046 GCA_035458265.1 Ornithinibacter sp.
ACGCGCCTGCCCGGACGCAAAACCGCCGCCTGAGGGCGTACCTCGGGAGGCGGCTTCGCATACTGGAGAAGAGCCAACGTTGCGTTCCGCCTCAGCGGTCGGCGCGGCCACTCTCGCCAATGCCAATGTACTCCGAATCCCTCGGGTCTGCTGCGCGGGCAAGCGACGGGCTGCCTGAGCTGCAGTCCCTCGGTGCCATTGGTGACTCCGAGGTCGAATCGTCTGCTTGAGCGGGTGACCCGAGGGATTGGACAGCGGGTCAGCGACAACCGGCGCACTGGCGAATCCGTTCGCTTGATGCGGGGTACGGAGAGGCCAAGTCGCTGCTGCAGTCATGGTTGTTGTACGGCTAGGGTCGGGTGGTCAAGAAAGCGGGCACCCGGCCCCCTTCGGGGCTATGGACTCAGCCGTCGCCGGGGAGCGTGCGAGTGCGCGCGATGTCGCTCGCGACCGCCACCAGCTTGCGGTTGGTGGTGCTGGAGATCCGCCGCAGGTAGTCGAAGGCCTGATCGGCACTGAGGTCGAGCCGCTCCATCAAGATTCCCTCGGCTCGCCCGATGACCAGGCGGCTGATGATCGCCATCCCCAGCTGGTCGATCTCGCGCTCGGCAGACATCGACAAGGCCAGGTGTCCCGCGAGGGCCTGGGCGACGGCGACGTCGTCGACATCGAAGTGCTGGCCATTCACGGCGTAGAGGCTCAGCGCGCCGTAGGAGTCACCGCCGGTGAAGACGAGCAGCGACATCATCGAGCTGGCACCGAACTCGTGGCGGATCTTCGGCGCCCACACCGGCCACCGCTCCTCGGTCTCGAGGTCGTGGACGATCATCGTGTCCTGGTCCTTTCGAACGCTCAGGCACGGCCCTTCGCCCAGCTCGTACTGCAACTCGTTGGCGCGGCAGACGAAGTCGTCGCTGCTCACCCGGGTGAGCAGGCCGCCTTTCTCGTTGATCGTGATACCGGCATGGGTACACCTGGCAACCAGCCTCACCGCCGCGTCCACGGCAACTTGCAGACGGGCGTCCTCATCCGGTGCCGCACGAAACGCTCGAGCAAGCTGCTCAAACTCACTCATCCGCTGGTTCGCTTCACTCACGAGGTCAGTATGGAGTGACACTCAGCGTGCCGATACACCCGTGCCAAGCAGCCTGTTCGCAGTCGTCCGCATGCGAGGCGAAAGGCATCCCTTCCGCCGCGTCTCGGACACGAGTCGCACCTGATTGAGCGAGGCAGGACCAAACCGGTGTGCCGTCCGGTCACCGTGATGTTGACGCGCGGTCGCTGAGCCACGGTCCGGGCGAACCTCAGGGGCCCCCCTTTGACCAGTCATCACGGAGAGGAGGAAGGTTGCACTCGTGACCACAGACCCTTCCCCCTCGGGAACCGACGAGGGACCAGCCGAGGCACCTGCCTCCGAGGCTGGCACCTCGCCCGGGCGCCGCGCGCCACGAGTCACTCGGGCCAGCGCCGCGTGGTTGGCCACCGGCATCGCACTTGTGCTCCTCATCCTGTTGATCGTCTTCATCCTCCAGAACCCGACGAAGGTTGAAGTCCAGTTCCTTGGCATGTCGGGAACCATCCCTCTTGGAATGGCGCTGTTCATCGCCGCGGTGGGCGGGGGCGTGGTCGTAGGCATCGCTGGGGTCGCCCGGGTCACGCAACTGCGCATGAACGCTCGCCGTACCAGGCGAAGCACCGCTCACCAGTGACCAGGCCCGGGCCTCCGCGCCAGCCATGTGCGCTCAGGCGAGGCGGACGGGCAGGTCTGAGGGTGCGCGACACCTCAGTAGCCAGCCCACCCGGGCCGCTCAACCGTCATGCCGCCGCTTGGTGGCGCCCGATGCGCACCACAAGTAACCAGCCGGTTCATGACGGACCGTGAGCACGTGACGGGCCACCGCGAGAGACTCGTCCTACAGCAGGCGCGCGTGTTCGCTGCACCGGCAGAGCTCGTCGTCGCGCTGCTGACCGAGCCCACCGCACTGGCCCAATGGTGGGGGCCTCATGGGTTCTCGACCCCGGAGGTCCAGGTCGACCTACGCGTGGGCGGCAGCTATCGCTTCACCATGCAGCCGCCGGAAGGGGAAGCCTTCCATCTTTCCGGGGAGTTCCTCGAGATCCAGGCGCCGTCCGCCCTCAGGTTCACCTTTCGCTGGGACGAGCCAGTACCGGACGACCGCGAAACCGTCGTCGAGCTATCTCTGGACTCCCTGGGGAGAAGGACGAAGGTGACGATGACTCAAGCAGGGTTCGCCACCAACGAGAGGCTAGAGCTGCACCGCGGCGGCTGGGCCGACAGCTTCGAGAAGCTCGACGCTCTCCTCCAGGTCGAGGAACCCTAGACGACACGCTACGGCGTTGCCATCCGCGGACACTGGCGGTCGATCCTGTGCGTCAGCAGCACATATCCAACGTGCGTCACCTCGCCGCGTGGTGGCGCCACACCCGACGTCGCCAGATGCGGCGACGCCGGGCGACGCGACTAGCTGGCGTTCTGGAGCGCCTTGACCTCGTCGCGGGCAGCGACCACAGCAGCCTGCTGGCGTACGACGACCTCGCGGAACCCTGCGCTGAGGTCCATCTTCAGGGCGTCCTCGTACTCCGACACCGCGTGGTCCTCACCGGTCAGGGCCGCCTTGAGCACGGCCTCGGCGTCATCGCCGGTGAGGGCGTCCTTCAGCGCGATCCAGCCGCGGTGCACCGCTGCCGCGACGGTGCCGCTCTCGTCGACGTCGTCGCCATAGGCGTGGCCCATGTCGACGATTTCGCGCCAGAAGCCGGCACGCTGCTCGGAGAAGCGCTGCAGGGTCGTGGCCCACTCGGGGTGCTCACCGTCGCGGAGCTTGTCGGCCGCGTCGGCGTAGCCCCGCTCGCCGTCCTTCAACGTCTCGACCAGTTCCTTGGCCGCCTTGGCGTCATCAGACATCTGTGCTCCTTCGTGTGATGGGAAGTCCCTACCGTGGCGGACTCGTCGCGTCCACGAATCACCCGTGGGGATGCGAGGGCTTCTCAGGCACCGCCGTAGCGGTGTGGGGCCACCTGCCGGGTGCGCTCGCGTCGGCGACCGGCCCACAGGGGTGCCCCGAGCATCGCCAGGCCGACCGACAGCAGGACGAGACCGCCGATCGCGAACAGCAGTACGTCATCGGTGACCTGCTCGCCGCCGGACAGGGCGATGCTCAGCGCCATCGGCGTGGCGATCGCGAGCCAACCGATGAGCCGCCACCCACGCGCATGCGTGCTGAACGCGAGTCCACCGAACAGGAAGGCTGGGAGCATCACCATGCCCGGGCTCGCGAAGAGCAGGAGGCCAGGTGCACCGACGAGCGCCCACCACGGCTTCCGTCCCCCGCGCCTGGCCGCCGCCAGGAGTCCGCTGCCCAGGCCCAGCCAGGTGGCGAACCCCAGGATCATCAGGGTCCCGGTCCAGCTGAACTCCGGCACGGTGGAGATGGCGCGCATCCAGATCCTGGCCGACAGGCCCCACGCCAGGCCGAGGACGGCGCCGCGGCCGGCGCCCAGCAGCAGGCCGGAGAGCGCGATCGTCGGTGCGGGGGGTCGATCGCGCGTGGGGGGCTCGTCACGTGGCGCGGGAGCAGGTGCTGCGGTCACCTCCGTAGCGGGCGGGTGCCCGGAGGTGGGAACGTACGAGAGGGGTGCGTGCTCGGTCATGACGTCTCCTCGAGGAGGTGGTTCCGACACCTCACGGACCCCTCCCGACAGGTGAGCGGGTGACAGCGTGAAGCAACCGAAATCAGCTCGACGGCCCGGTCACCCGGGAGGCGTCGCGACTCGTCTGTGAGGTGATGGAGTCCGTGTTCGCGCCGGAGAACCAGGCCCGGCAACCGCCCGCGTCCACCGCACCGGTCGACGCGGCGGACCGGCTCGTCCTGTCGCTCTTCCAGGCCGAAGGTGCACGCCTGGTGTCGCTCGCGAGGTTCTTCACCGACGACCGCGCTGCGGCAGAGGACCTCGTGCAGGAGGCCTTCATCCGGCTGGCCCGGTCGGCGCACCGGATCTCCGACCAGGACCACGCAGCGGCGTACCTGCGCTCCATCGTGATCAACCTGGCGCGGGACCACAACCGCCGCGGCCTGGTGTCGTTCCGGCACCGTCCACCCGCGGTCGACGACGAGCCGTCGGCCGAGGACCAGGCCGCACGCCGGGAGTCGCAGCGCGAGGTCGTCGAGGCGCTGCGCTCCCTCCCACGCCGCCAGCGCGACTGCTTGGCGCTCCGCTACTACCTCGAGCTGCCCATCGACCAGATCGCCGCGACGCTCGACATCTCCGCCAACTCGGTCAAGACGCACCTCAAGCGAGGCCTGCGGTCGATGGCGGCCAGTCTCGACAGCACCCGGGAGGAACAATGAGTGGTCTAGAGGATCGTCTGCAGGAGGCCCTGCAGCGCGAGGGTGGTCGCACGACGGCCTCGCCCGACCTGTTCCAGCGGGTCGCTGACAGCATCGAAGCGGACCGTCTGCGGCGGTCGCGTCGCGGGCGTGCCGTCGCACTCGGGACGCTGGTCCTCGGGTGCCTGGCCGGGCTGATCGCCCTCACCACACCCCGAGACGAGGAGGGAACGCACATGCCCTGGTGGGTCCTGGAGATCGGAACCGACGCAGTACTGGTGGCCATCGCCGTGTGGCTCGGCCCGTTCATCAAGCGGTTCGGGCGGGCGTACGCCGCCGACGTCTTCCACGACAACCCGATGACCGGCAAGAGCTACATCGTGCTCACCGACATCGTCTATTACCTGATCTTCACCGCCTACATCCTGTTCACCGTCCGCCTGGAGGCGGTGCCAGGGAGTCTGGGTGAGGTGACGGCCGAGCAGGTGGAGAGCTCGTGCGTCAGGGTCGGAGGGATCCTGCTGATCATCGGCGTCCTCCACGGCCTCAACATCGTGCTGATGCCGGTGCTCGGCCGCCTGTTCTCCCTGAACCGGCGGCTCCCGCACGACCACCGACCCTGACCACCGAACAACCCGGCAGGCTCGCGCACCTCGCTAGACCAGTGCCCCGGCCCGGTGTCGCCGGTGCGACGATGAGGAGATGGCATCGGCAGGTGCTGTCACGGCACCGCTCCCGCCGAAGGTCGTCGGCCTCGGCCTGGGGGAGCGGCTCGACGCCCTGCGCAACTTCCACACCGGCGCTGCTGTCCTGCGCGACCACGGCGGCCCGGTCGTACGGGTGCCCATCGGGCCGCGGCGGGTGACTCCCCAGTTCGTCCTCGTCACCTCGCCCACCGGCGCCCACGACGTGCTGGCCGGCTTCGACGGGGCGCTGGACAAGGGCGTGCCGGTCCACGAGGAGACCAAGCACGTCGGGCTGAACCTGTTCAACCTCCCGCATGAGGCGTGGAAGCCGCGACGGCGCGCGATCCAGCCTCTCTTCACCAAGAAGCACGTGCGGGACTTCGCGGTGCACATGTCCTACGAGGCCCAGCGGGCTGCCGAGCGGGCCGTCGCCACCGGACGGGTCGACCTCGATCCGCTCACCCGACGGCTGACCCTGCAGGTGCTCGGCCGCTCCGTCCTCGGGCAGGACCTCGGCCCGCGAGCGGAGGCCATGGCCGGGGACTTCGCCACGCTGCTCGAGTACTTCACCGATCGCGGGGTCGCACCGGTCCGCGTCCCGGCGCGGTGGCCCACGCCCGGGAACCGACGTTTCGCTCGCGCCCGGGAGCGATTCTTCGCCGTGATCGACGAGGCGGTCGACCAGTGCCGACGAGACCCGGGCCACCCAGCCGAGCTGATCCGCCTGCTGCTCGACGCACGGGATCCCGAGACCGGTCGGCCGCTCACCGCGGAGGACATCCGGGGAGAGCTCTCCGCATTCCTCATCGCCGGGCACGACACGACCGCCACCACCCTCTGCTACAGCCTCTGGGCGCTGGGCCGGGACCCGTCCCTGCAGGACCGCGTCGCCGCCGAGGTCGCCGCACTCGGACGGCGTCCGCTCGACGCCGACGACGTCCCCTCGCTCGAGCTCACCACCCGCGTCGTGCACGAGGCGTTGCGCCTGTGCCCGCCGGCCGCCGTCGTGGCCCGGGTGGCCATGCGCGACGTCGTCGTCGACGGGTGGCGGGTGCCGGCCGGGAGCAACGTGGTCGTGGGCATCATGGCGATGCACACCGACCCCGCGCTGTGGCCCGACCCGCAGCGGTTCGACCCCGACCGGTTCCTCCCCGAGGCCTCCCGCGGTCGCGACCGCTGGCAGTACCTCCCGTTCGGTGCGGGGCCGCGCTCCTGCATCGGCGACCACTTCGCGATGCTCGAGGCGACCCTCGGCCTGGCCACCCTCGTCCGGGCAGTTCGGGTCGAGTCGCTCGAGCCCGAGTTTCCGCTGGCCGTGCCCTTCACGATGACAGCCGGCGGGCCGATCCCGGCGGTGGTGACCGCCCGCTCGTGAGCACCGGACCCGACACGCGACGTCGTACGGGGGCGTCAGGTCGGCGCCCCCGTACGACGTGGTGCGTGCTCAGGGCAGGCGGGTGATCCGGTTCTGCGGGCCGGGAGCCACGACGCCCTGCGCGACGAAGTACTTCTCGAGGGCGTCGAGGTCGACGTCGCCGCCGAGCCGGTCGGTGCCCTCGCGCAGGATCGAGTAGCCGTCGCCACCGTCAGCCATGAAGTTGTTGACGGTGATCCGGTAGCTGGCCGCCGGGTCGATCGTGACGCCGTTCAGCGTGATGGACGCCGGGTCCACCTTGCTGCCCGTGGGGGCCGACGCGCTCCAGCTGTACGCGAAGCCCTCGGAGACCTGCAGGATCCGGTTCTGGCCGACGGTCGGGTTGTCGAACTGTTGCTCGAGCAGCGTGTCGATCTGTGCGCCGGTCACCGTCATGGTGACCAGGCTGTTGCCGAACGGCTGGACCGTGAAGGCCTCGCCGTACGTCACGTTGCCGTCACCCTCGCCGGCGGGACTGCTCGGGTACGTCAGGTCGGCGCGGATGCCGCCCGAGTTCATGAAGCCGATCACGGCTCCGCCGAGCTCCGGCGCGGTCGTCGCCTGCAGCTGCGCGTCGGCGATGACGTCGCCCAGGGCCGACTCGCCCGCGGCGTTGGCCGAGCGAGTGATCGGTGCGGTGATCGAGCCGATGACGCGGTTGGCAAGCGGTGCGGAGAGTCCGACGTACTTGCCGACCAGCTCGGACAGCGCCGGGGCCTTGGGGACGGTGCGGGTGACGATCGTGTTGTTGACGGTGTGGGCGACGACGTCCTTGGTCGCCCGGCTCAGCGTCAGGTCGATGTCCGTGACGAGGCGGCCGGCGGACGCTGCCCCCGTGACGATCTTGCCGTCGATGAGGCAGTTGACGGCCCAGTTGGTGTGACCGGTGACGACCACGTCGATGTCGTCGTCCATGCGGTCGACGATCGGCGGCAGCGCACCCACCGGGTTGTTGCAGCTGTTGATCGTCGTCTCGTTGAGCCCGCCGGAGACGCTGCCGCCCTCGTGCAGCAGGACCACGAACGTCTCGACGCCCTGTCGCTTGAGGACGGGGACCAGCGCGTTGACCGAGTCGGCCTCGTCGAAGAAGTCGACGGTCGAGATGCCGGCCGGCGTCACGATGTCGGGCGTGCCCTCGAGGGTCATGCCGATGATGGCCACCTTGACGCCCTCGAACTTGTGGATCTTGTACGGCGGGAAGATGGTCTCGCCGCTGTCCTTGTACGCCACGTTGGCGGCGAGGAAGTCGAACTCTGCGCCGGCGAACCCGTCACCGTCCTGGCAGCCGTCGACCGGGTGGCAACCGCCGTTCTGCATGCGCAGCAGCTCGTCGACGCCCTCGTCGAACTCGTGGTTGCCCACGCCGTTGTAGTCCAGGCCCATCAGGTTGAAGGCCTCGATGGTCGGCTCGTCGTGGAACAGCGCGGAGGTGAGCGGCGTGGCACCGATCAGGTCGCCGGCGGACACGAAGAGCGTGTTGGGGTTGGTCGCGCGCAGCTGGTCGACGTGCGTCGCGAGGTACTCGACACCGCCCGCGTCCGTCGTACCGATCCGGCCACCGGAGCCGCCCGGCGGCTCCAGCGCGCCGTGGAAGTCGTTGAGGCCGAGGATCTGGATCTCCGTGGTCTGGGCCTTCTCGGCCCGGCCGGGCTGGGGATCACCCGCGGCTGGTCCTGCCGTTGCGGCCATCGTCAGTCCGAACGCGACCAACAGGGTGGCCGGCAGTGCGAGCTTCTTCCTCATCCGTGACTTCCTTCGCTGCGCGCCAAGCACACCAGCCCGGTATCCGGCCGCACGAAGTGCGTGGCATGAGTGAGTGGGGGTGTCGTCACCGGAGACGGCGGTGCCGACACGGCGACGATAACCACCGACCGGCTCGGCCGGAAGGGCCCCTGCGACCACACCCAAGATTGGGTAGTGCTCGCGACCCCCCGCCAGCGGGAGCGGGAGGGCGTGCCGCGGAAGGGGACGTCCGGGTCAGTACGTCGGTGCTCCCTCCGCGCGGCGTTGGATGGTCTGCATGAGCCAGTAGACGCCGAGAAGGACGATGAGGATCGCCTCGAGGACGAAGGTGGCGTGGGTGTCGAGCCAGCCGCCGAACCATGTGTCGAACCAGTCGAGGCGGTCACCCCCCTTGATGACGACGGCGGTGAGCACCATCAGCGTCCCGAGTGAGCCGTAGAGCCACACCCACCGGTCCCAGTCGGCCACCGGCTTCCACCGTCGCCACCAGGGCTCGGCCTCGTCGGCGCTGCGGGCCGACTCCGCTGCCGCAGCCAGGACGGCGACGATGATGAACCCGACGCCGAGGTTGGCGGACCAGCCGTGCAGCTCGCGGTTGAAGAAGCTCTCCGTGTCGTCCGCCGTCTGGAACAGGTAGACGTACACGCCCCACGCTGCCGCGGCGAGCACCCACGTGGCCGCGTACCCGACCTTCGCCTGGCGGGAGATGCTGGGCGCGGAGTCACTCAGCTGCTCCCTGAGCGCCATGAGCAGGGTGAAGACGAGGACCACGGCGAGGACGAGCAGGAAGGCCCAGAAGGTCGACTTCACCGTGTCCGCGTGCTGCAGGATCAGATCCTTGTCGGCGATGCTCCGGGTCTCCGGATCGACGCTCGCGTCACGGAGCTCGGGTGGAAGGCTGCAGTAGTTCGCATCGAGCGTGGGCACGATGGCGACCGCCATGAGCAGAAGTCCCCCCAGGTTCAGCGCAGCGTCCTCGATGACCGTGTGTCCCCACATCACGATCATCGCGAAGCCGATGAGGAGCAGCGCGCCGACGAAGACAGGCATCACCGGCGTGTGGAAGTACGCGCTCAGTGACCGCTGCGTGCACCGGTCCGGCTCGCTCGCGATCTCCTTGCCGACCGCGAGGAAGAGCGCCACGATCACGGCGATCACGCCGACACGGATGCCCATGTAGGTGCGCAGGGCAACCAACGGAATCTCGGACATGGTGACCTCCTCACACCAGGATCAGCGCAACCGTGAAGACCGGGCCAGTGCCACGTCGACGACGGGCAGCCTGACCCCGCAGCGCGAGCAGTGACCTCGACGGCACCCCTCGAGGGCTTGTCCGCAGTAGCACGTGCGCGGCACGTCCCGGCTCGGCCGCCCGCACACCGCTGTCGACTCGGCACCCGTCCTGTCCTCGCGGTTCATGCGCAGGCTCCGTCCACGAGCCCGTGCGCCTGGAGCGCCGAGCGCAGCTTCGCCAGGATGCGAGCCCTGGTGGGCCCGATGCTGCCGACCGGCATGCCCGTGAGCTCGCTGAGCTCCTGGTAGCTCGGCGGCGGGCTCGCGTGCAGCAGCTGCAGCAGCTGCTTCTGCTGCTCGGGGAGCTCAGCCAGGACGAGCCGGACGGCTGCCTGGTGCTCGCGCCGGATGAGGCTCCGGACCGGACACGTGTCGTCGTCCTCCGCTCGCTCGAGCACGACCCGCCACTCGCCCAGCACCTCGACCGGCTTCTCCCGCTGCGAGGAACGCACCTTGTCCGCGCAGATGCGGCGCACCGTCGTGGCGAGCCAGCCAGGCAGGCACGCGGGGTCGCGGATGCCGTCGATGTTCTCCAGCAGCTTCAGCCAGGTGGCCTGGACGGCGTCCGCACGCTGGTGCTCGTCGAGGCGGAATCGCCGGGCGACGCCCCAGAGCAGTCGTGAGTACTCGGCGTAGAGGTCCTCCCACGCGGCGCTGTCCCCCTCGCTCGCCTCCCGGACCAGCACCGTGACCTGGTTCGCGTTCATCTCGTCTCCCTCCCTCGCGGACCGATGTCCCAGGCGAAGGACGGTCGGCGGGAGGGGTCAGCGAGCCGTCAGCGAGCCTCCGACCGGTCCAGACCAGTCCAGGTCGTGCACGCCGACGGGGCTTGAGAGGGCGCCGAGCTTGCGGTCGAGGGTGGTGGTCCGCGCGTCCTCTGCCCGGCCCTGCTCGAACAGCATCTGCCGGCACCAGTCGAGGTAGCGTCGGGCAGTCAGCCGGTCACCGCGCTCGAGGTGGACGGCGACGAGGAGCTGGTACGCCTCCTCGCACTCGGGGCCGAAGCTCAACGCGCGCTCCCCGAGCGACCATGCCCGGTCCAGGTCGCCGCGGGTCAGGAAGAGCTCGCCCGCCCGCACGGCTGCATCCACGAACTGGGTGCGCTTGGTGCGGCGCTCGTGGTCCAGCCAGTCTCCGTCCGGCACGTCGCCGAGGTAGTCACCGCCCCAGAGGTCCGTGGCCTGGGCGAAGGCATCCAACGCCGCCGAGAGCGCGCCCTGCTCGTTGAGCCGCCACGCGTCCCGCAGGCAGGCCTCGAAGGCGCGCGTGTCCACCTCCAGGTACGGGTCGTCGACCAGCTCGAGCAGCTCCTCGGTGGGCGTACGGACGAAGTACGCCGGGTCGTCCCTCGCCCGGTCGGGCTCGAGCACCTTCTGGAGGTATCCGAGCGTCACCGAGAGGTTGTGGGCGCCGGCCCGCATGTCGAGGTCGGGCCAGAGTGCTGCCGCGACCTCGTGTCGGAGGGCTCGTCGCCTCAGGGCGAGGTAGCCGAGAAGCTCTCGAACCCGACGGCGGCGCAGGTGCTCGTGGGTGACGAGCACCCCGTCGCGGCTCAGCTCCAAGGAGCCGAGCAACCGGAGCCGGAGGCGGTACGCCGGCAGGGCCGGCATCGTCCTCCGCAGCTCGTCGGCGGTGGCTGCGAGCGGCCCGCCTGCTGCCAGCGCCCGAAGCGTGGGCCGCGCCCGGTTGCCCAGCTCCTCGACCAGCGCGCGCCCGGTCTGGTCGCCGCACGCCACCCGACCCACCGCCAGCTGCACCAGCCACGGAACGGGCAAGGTGGCGGGCATCAGCCGTCGTGCCTCCCCGTCGAGGGAGGCGAGCCGGTCGATGTCGCCGTGCTCGCGCAGGTCCACCAGGGCGCGAGCCAGCGCGTGCATCGGCCGCAGCCAGCCGGGGTGCTCGTTGCCGTCCCACTCAGGTCGGACCTCGGGCACGAGGACGTACACGAGGACCAGGGCCGAGGCCGAGACCTGGACGAGTGCTCCCTCGTTGCGGCCGACCGGGAGACGCGTGAGGTCGCGAACGGTGGCCGCAGCCTGCACCTCGTCGCCCACAGAGACGGCGTGGAACGCGGTGGCCATGGCCGCCGCGAACCCGGCCCATGCAACCGGGGACCGGACCACGGCGGGCAGGAAGTCCTCGAGGACGCCCTCGGCCTCGTCGGTGCGACCCAAGACGTCGAGCAGGACGACTGCCTGGGTCACCAGCTCGGGCGAGGTGTGCACCTTCACGGCCTTGAGGTCGGCCAGCAGCGCAGGCAGCATCGCGGCCGGCTCGTCGAGCCTGCCCTCGAGCCGGTAGGTCTCCGCCAGGACACTGCGCGAGACCGCCATCATCGTCATCACGTTGTTCTTCAGGGCCTGGCGAGCAGGGGCTCTCGCCGCCCCTGGATCGCCGAGCTTGAGCAGGAGGACGTGTGCGTGCAGCCAGTGCTGGACCGGGTTGTGCACGGACCCGTCCCGCAGGCCGGGTTCCCCGAGCTCCGACCGGACGTCCTGGACGCGCAGGGCCAGCACGGCACTGACCAGTGCCACCCAGCCCCGAGCGTCGGGATGACCGCGCTCCGCCAGCTCCCGCAGCTGGCTCACGATCCACTTCATCCGAGCGCGGTCGCTGCGCCAGAAGGCCAGCTGCACCAGCGCGTTCAGGCACGCGTAGCGCACTGCCGGGTCGAGCGGAGTCGTCTCCAGTGCCCGCTCCAGGAGCTTCTCCGCGACCGCGGGGTCGGTCGGCTCGGCGATCATGCTGGCGAGCAGGAGGGCCTCGGGAGTCTGGTGCAGCTCGCGCGGCAGACGTTCCTGCCACACCTCGAGCACGTCGTTGGGGACGAGGGGCGTGCACACCTCGCACACCTCGGTGATCAACGCCAGGACCTCGTCCCAGGCCTTCGCCTCGAGGAGCAGGTTCATCGCATCGTGGTACTGCCGCCGCCCACGCAGCACGACCCCCGCCTTGCGCAGCACATCGGCGACCTCCGCGGCGTCGAGCTCGTTGCGCAGGGTGTCCTTCCAGGTGTCGTGCAGGGAACGCCACCCGTCGTCGGCGCGGACGACCAACGGCAGGCCGTCGAGAGTGGCGTCGAGGTCCAGGTCGGACTCCAGCAGCTGGCTCGCCAGCTCCTGATCCGCACCTCCTACGGCGGCCAGGACCGCCAGCGCGCGGCGTCGCTCGTCCGACAACCCGGACAACAGCTCAGCTCGCAGGTAGCTGCCCACCGCGTTCACGCCAGCCGCGCTCACGCCGAAGGTGGCACGCAGCTCGGCGACGGCCGGCCAGGGTGTGAGCGAGTCGACCGCGACCTCGTCGTCGAGGTCACGCAGGCGGGCGAACTCCTCGAGCTCGGTGTGCGCGAAGTCCAACGACTGCTGATCGATCTCCTCGACCCGCCCCTGGACACGGAGGCGAGCGATGACGCGTTCCCATGCCGGGGAGATGCGCCGGGCAGCCGTCGATGCGGGTCGGGTGGCCAGCACGAGGTGTCCGTTGAGCGGGAGCTCCTCGATCAGCATCACGAGGAACTCCTCGCCCGGCGTGCCTGACGGGATCTCGTGCGCGTCGTCGAGGACGAGCCCGATGTGCGTGGGGCTCTTCCTCCACATGGCCTCTGCCACGGCGACGGCCGCCGCGCGCGGGTCCTCCGGGACCGGCTTCGGCACCTCCAGCGCCTGGAACGCACCCCCGACCAGGAAGGAGAGGCTGGCGTCGTCCCGCTGGCAGGTGAGCCACTTCTCCTCGCCCAGCGGGGACAGCTGGTTCTCCCGAAACGCCTGCATCAGCAGAGTGGTCTTGCCGCCCCCTGCGCCCGCGACCACGATCGTGAGTGGCCTCTCGAACCGACCACGCAAGGTGGCGAGAAGCCGCGGCCGTTCGACCAGCTCGCGGGTCGCGATCGGCGGAGCGTAGCGCAAGGCCCGGCTCATGCACGGATTTTACCTTGCTCGACGATGACGTCTTCGGTTGAATGTGTAGATGGAGGCGCTCGGGCGCGAGACCGGGGAGCAGGTCCGGACGGGGTCCGGAGGGCGGCAACGCGCGGTCACGGGCCGGTTGCAGCAGCTGGCCATCACGGCACCTCAGCGCCTCTTCGACTTCCGGAACGTCAGCGCGATGTCGTGGCTGCGCCACCGGCGGCCGATCCTGCGTGTCGGCAACGCAGTCGTGGTCAGCCGTCGGGAGGACGTGCTGAGCGTCCTCGACGACACGACCACGTTCGCGCCGCCCTACACCACCGGCCTCGCGTCCGGCTTCGTGCTCGGCCTCACCGGCGAGGACTACCGCCGGCACCACCGTGCCCTGGAGGGCCTGCTGCGCCCGGGCGACCACCAGCACCTCCGACAGGAGATGGCGGACATCGCGACCGCTGCCGTTGCAGCGGCCGATCCGGACGGGATGGCTGTCGGACGAGAGCTGGTCCGACCCGTGCTGATCGATCTGGTCGCCCGGTACGTCGGGATCGGGCGGACGCCCCCCGACGTGCTGCTGGACTGGAGCCGCGCGATCTTCCAGGACATCTTCCTGAACAACGCCGACCTGTCGCAGATCCACCGAGCAGGCGACGGCGCGGCCGCGGAGGTCAGGCACGTCGTCGAGAGGGCGCTCGTCGAGCGTCGTTCGGTGCCGATCCGCGATCGCCCGGACGACCTGCTGACGCGGATCATGGCTGTCGAGCGGGCTCCGGAACGCCCGGATGGCCTGACCCAGGCGGAGATCGTCGACAACATCATCGGCCTCGCCATCGGCTGGTTCTGGCACGCGACGAAGGCGGCCATGGTGGCGATCGACGGACTGCTCGACCGCCGCGAAGCCCTCGTGATCGCCACGGCAGCGGCGCGCGACAGCGACATGGAGCAGCTGCAGCGCGTGCTGTGGGAGGTCCTGCGGTTCCGTCCCGTGCAGGTCGGCCTCCCCCGCACGTGCCCCGACGGCGCGATCCTGGGCAGGGGGACGCCGTACGAGACCGTGGTCCCGCCTCATGCGTTCGTCCTGGCCGGCACCCACTCGGCCATGTGGGACGACTCCGTCGTGCCGGATCCGGCCAGGTTCGACGTGACCCGGTCGGACGGCCAGTACCTCGTCTTCGGGAGCGGTCCCCACCGCTGCATGGGCGAGGCTCTCGTGCGCGGTCAGCTGCCCACGATGTTGGCCCCGCTGCTGGCCGTGGACGGACTGAGCCGCGCGGCCGGGCGACGCGGACGGCTCACCTGGGTCGATGCCAGTCCTGACGAGCTGTGGGTCCAGTTCTCCCGATAGGCCGACAAAGGAGGCGCCGTGTACCGGATTCTCTCCCTCGACGGTGGTGGGGTGCGCGGCCTCGTCCCCGGTCTGATCCTCCAGGGGATCGAGGAGCGCGCCCGCTGCCGGACCGCCGACATGTTCGACCTCGTCGCTGGGACGTCCACCGGCGCGATCGTCGCGCTCGGTCTGCTGCGGCCGTCGATGACCGGCCGACCGGCGCGGACGGCACAGGAGGTCGTCGACTTCTACCTCGCGGTGAGCCGCACCATCTTCCGCCGGTCGTGGCGGCACCGGATCGTGTCGGCGAACGGCTTGCTCGGACCGAAGTACGACGCCGCCGCCCTCGAGAGGAGCCTCGACGAGGAGTTCGGGAGCGCGATGCTGGCTGAGGCAGTCCAGGAAGTGCTCATCACGTCCTACGACATCAAGGCGCGCGAACCGCGCATCTTCAAGTCGCGGGAGATGATGATCGACGGCCGCCAGCAGGTCCAGCTGATGAAGGACGTGTTGCGCGCGACCGCGGCGGCCCCGACGTACTTCTCACCTGCACGGCTCACCGAGGACGGCCGTGACCTCCGCCTCGTCGACGGCGGCACGGTCGCCAACAACCCCACGCTGTGCGCCTATGCGCACGCGATGGACCTGGTGATGCGGGGCGTCTCCGACTTCGCGTCCGACGACGTGGTCGTGCTGTCGATCGGCACCGGCGCTGTCGGGTTCGACTGCGCGACGAGGTCGACGCTGCAGGGCGGCGCGCTCGGTTGGGCGAAGCCGCTGTTCGACATCGTGCTCGACGCGCAGGAGGACGCCGTGCACTACCAGATGAAGCGCCTGCTCCCCGAGGGCGAACGCTACTTCCGTCTCCAGCCCGAGCTCCCCCAGGAGGTCGACGGCAGGCGGACCCGGGTGAACGAGATCGACAACGCCGCCGCGGAGAACCTGCGCCACCTGAGGTCCGGTGCCATGGAGCTGCTCGCCGACACGGACACGATCGACAGGATCGTCGACGCCTTCCGTCCGACGGCGGGCTCGAGACGATGACTCATGACACCGCGGGTCGCCCCACCCGCCCCGCCAACGGCGCACTGACCGTCATCACCCCGCTCGCGCGCCGCGGACCGGTCTGGCTGAAGGCCCAGTTCATCGCGACCCGCCTCTGGCCTTCCCTCAAGGGGCTGCAGCACTTCGACTCCGTCTTCTTCTCCAACTGGAACATCATCACGCGGCTCCCCGCCGTCGGGGACGAGGTCATCGAGCGCGCTTCCCCGCGGGTGATGCTGTGGGAGGTGGCGTACAGCGCGGAGGTCGACCCGTACATCGAGTCGTTCGTGCACGGCATCGCTGCGAACATCAAGCGGATCTGGGGGACGTCGCTCGGCTTCCCGGGGTCCAGCTCGGTCGGCATCGTGCGGGACTACATCGACAAGCACGCATGGGACATCGGGCACCTCTACTGGGCCTACCCGCACGCCACGGTGCGCACGATCGGGTCCGCGCTGGCGGTCGCCCGGGAGCACGAGTTCCTGACCGAAGCAGCGCGCTCGTCCACCCCCGAGGAGTTCGCTCGTCTCTACCGCGGCTTCCTGGTGCGGCGGGGGGCGGACCTGTGACGGCGGGCTGGCCGCAGACCTCGATCTCGGTGCTGACGCCGGTCACCCGCGGCCGGGAGGCCGAGCTGCACGATCACCTCCGGTCGCTCCCGCCGGACGAGAAGAGCCCCTTCGCACGTCTCGACTCGGTCCACCTGGCGCGCCTGGTGCTCGTCGGCGGCCCGAACGGGGTCCCCGGCCGGAGACGCAAGCCGCTGGCGAGGCGTCACCTGCTCTTCAGCGTGGTCGCGAACCGCCCTCCGGAAGCCTTCTTCGAGGAGCTTCGCAGCACGTGCGGCGCGGACGCCGACCGGATCTGGGGATGCTGCAACTGCTACCCCGGTGCTGGCGCAGCGACGGCGTTCGTCGACTACATGGAGACCCATCGGTTGCCGGCCCAGCAGACCTACTTCGCCTTCCCCGACGCGACCGTCAGCCAGATCGAGTCAGCGCTCGCGCTCCGCAAGCAGCACGCACTGTTCGCGATCTCGGCCCAAGGTGTCGACCCTGTCGAGCTCCTCAACAGGTTCCGCTCCTGGGACGGGGGTGCCTGACATGGGCCAGCAGCTCGACCTGACCGACATCCAGGCCAACATCCTGCACTCCTACGGGCACGACCCCGGCCGTGCGGCGTACTTCCTGCTCCGGTTCGACTCGCCCCGAGCCGGTCGCGCGCTCCTCTGCGACCTCCTTCCCGACCTCACCCCCGCCACCTCCAGGCGACCCAGCGCGGGCAGGACCGTCTCCATCACCCATGCGGGGTTCGGCGCGCTCGGCATCCGCCAATCACTGCTCGACGGCTTCCCCCAGCCGTTCCGCGAGATGTCGCGCCGCGAGACGGCCCACGCACGTGCTCGCTCGCTCGGCGACGTCGGTGCCAGCGACCCGACCTGCTGGGAGGAGAAGTCGGGCACCGGCAGGGGGCAGGTGCACGCGATCGTGGACCTCCACGCCACGCCGGACGAGTACCCCGGGGCGTACCGGGACCTGGAAGCAGTCCTCGCGAAGGTGGACGACATCGCGGTCATCGACGTCCAGGAGGCCGAGACCCTACGGCGCATGGTCGAGCACTTCGGGTTCGCTGATGGTGCCTCACAGCCTGCCGTCGAGGGCGTGGTGCGAGCCGATGACCCGCTCGTCCGCGGCGGTGGAGTCCCCCTGCGCGACGCCGGCTGGCGCCCCGTGAAGCCCGGGGAGTTCATCCTGGGCTACCGGGACGAGGACGGCGCGGTGCCGGACGCGCCGGATCCAGCCTTGGTACGAAGCGGGTCGTACGTCGTGTGGCGCAAGCTGCGCCAGCACGTCGGCGCGTTCCGTGCCCGCCTCCAGGCGGCGGCCGAACAGGCTGACCTGCCGGTCGAGCTGATGGCGGCGAAGACCGTGGGACGTTGGCGCGACGGCCTGCCACTCGAGCTGGACCCCTGGCGCTCCGTCACGCACGACCTCAGCGACGACGAGGTCCGCACGCCTCCGAACGACTTCCGGTACCTCCCCCACGACCGCGCAGGCGAGATCTGCCCGCGGGGCGCACACATCCGTCGGACCAACCCCCGCGACGCGATCGAGTTCGGGACAGCGGTGGCGGAGACCGGCCTGCTCACCGCGCGGCACAGGATCATCCGACGCGGCATGCCCTACGGCAGTCCGTTGCCGACGGAGGCGTCCGACGACGACGGGGTGGACCGCGGGCTGATCTTCGTCTGCTTCCAGGCCGACATCGAGCGACAGTTCGAGGTGATCCAGCGGGCCTGGTGCTGTGACGGCGACGCCTTCTTCCTCGGCGAGGACCAGGACTTCCTGCTCGGCAACGAGAACGCGAGCGGCAAGATGGTCATCCCCGTTCGGGACGGTCCGCCCAGGTTCGTCACCACCGAGCCGGACCTGGTGGTCACTCGAGGCATGGAGTACCTCTTCGCGCCGGGGCTCGCGGCGCTTCGGGGCCTCGCCGACGGGAGATTCTCCTAGTCGTCGTGCCGATGTATCACAGGACGTCCTTCGACTCTCCGCACTAGCGCAACAGCTGGGCCACGAAGGCGGTCTGGGCATCAGCCGGACGGAGCACACCGATGACGACAACTCACACCACACAGGCGTCGACGCCGCCACGGCCCTCCGAGCCCCGGTGGCGCACCGCCGAGGCTGCTGACGGGGACGAGGAGTCCCAGGAACCTCAGCTCGGGCGTCGGACGCGCCGAGTCTGGTCGCAGGAGGTCCTGGTGCGAGCCGCAGTCCTGCAGGCGCGCCTCGAGGCGATGCGACTCGACAGGGACCTGTCGGCCGGCGAGACCAAGCTCGCTGAGCGGGCCGAGGACCGGCTCAAGCACGCTGCGCTCGCGGCGACGCGGGTGCAACCGACCCGCAGCGTCCGGAACTGGTGGCGAGGAGCCCACGTCGATGCGGCCTACCAGAACCTCCACGCTGCGGAGATCCTGATGACGTCCCTCTACGACGACGTGCACGCCGAGGCAGAAGTGCCTGAGGCGATCGCCCGCGTGGAGGCACGGCTCGACCGGGACGACCCCAGGCGCGCCGCCGCCTTCGCCCTCCAGGCCGAGGCACAGTCTCCGGAACAACGCCGGGCGCAGCTGGCCAAGGCGGTCCAGGTGGGCTTCGAGGCCGCCGACTCGGAGTACAAGCGTCTGCGCAGCTTCCGCAACGCCGTCCTGGGAAGTGCCGCCGTCCTCGGCGTCACCCTGATCGCCGTCGTGGCGTACGCATGGAACAACCCCGACGCCCTGCCCATCTGCTTCAGCGAGGCACAGCAGGTCTGCGCGTCAGGACGGGACGATCCGTCCAAGGCGGACGTGGGGATCGTCGCCTCCCTGGGGGCGCTCGGTGGACTCCTGTCCGCGATCATCTCCATCAGGAACATGCAGGGGACCTCGGTCGCCTACGACGTCCCCACGGCACTGGCCGCGCTCAAGCTGCCGGTAGGGGCCCTGACGGCCGTGGGCGGGCTGCTCCTCGTCGCCGCCCACTTCATCCCCGGGCTGTCCAACCTCGACAACCAGCAACAGATCCTCGCCTACGCCTTCCTGTTCGGAGTCGCACAGCAGCTCTTCGTCGGGTTCGTCGACAAGCAGGCACAGGAGCTGCTCTCCCACGCACCCGGCAAGGCTGCGACCGCGAGTCGTCCCGAGCGTGGCACCTTCCCCGGCGCACCGGCGCCGCGATAGGGGCTGGCCCATCGATCTCTCGGTGGCGTCCGGCATGGTGGGATCGTGGTGCCCCATGACCTTGTCCTCGAGACCGCGAGGTGAAGGGAGACGCCCATGACCGGGATCCATGTCTACCTGGAGAACGGCTTCGACCACGATCGGGTGGTCCTCGTCGCAGGCGAGGACCACCACACCGACCCCGACGTGAGCACACGTCACCAGGTGGGGCTGGCGACCGTCGTCGAGCTGGATGTCCCGCCCGACACCCGAGCCGTCCTGCAGATCACCGTGCCCGAGCGGGGTCTCTCGGCCGAGGTCGGTGTGGACCCGGCAGTCACACCGCACGTCCGGGTGAACGTCACGGACGGTTCGTTGGACGTGCTCGCGCAGGCGGCGCCACCGATGTTCGCGTAGCCACGAGGCGCACGCGGTGACGGGCTGCCTGCTGGTCGTCTAGACAGCTGTATCTGGCGGTCGTCCGGTGGGCTCCGCTCCTGGTGGAAGGTCACCACCCAGAACAGGAGCGCCCATCATGTCCATCGATCTCAGCCGCGCGTCCGACGAGGACTACCGCACGACACGCAATGCGACCGCCGAGGTCGCTGCGGTCCCCGACGTGGTTCCCGACGTGTACGACGACGCGGATCCCGACGGGCTTGCCCCGGCACAGGCACCCCTCTCACCCATCCCGTTCCCGCCGATCCTGCTGCGCCGGTCCGGCGTCTACCGCCTGGATCGGCCCATCGTGCTGCCTCCGGTACCTGTGCCCGTCCCCACTCCGCAGATCCCCCCGTTCCCGCCGATCGGCCCGACCGCAGCATCCGCTCCGGAGACTCCGGGAAGCTCCACCAACGGACACGAGCCGCACGCCGGCACCGCTGAGGACGCTGCGGGTCCACTCGTGCCCGTGCCGCCGATCACACCGCTGTTCGGCTCCGAGGAGCTGCGCGTCGACATCGACGGCGTGAAGCCGACGATGACCGTCAGTGGCACCATCACCCGACTCTTCGGGGGCAGGCTCACCTGGATCGCCCGTGTGAAGAAGAACCCGGCGACCGGGACATGGACGGGTCCGATCAGCTACCGCGACGGCAACGCCTCGCTCCGTCCGCACACCACGGTGTCGGTCAAGCTCACCGGAGGTCCCTTCCTCCCCTCGAACAGGAAGGCCACCGTCACCTTCAGCGGCGGAACCGCGTCCCCCGTCACGCACACCTACAGCTTCCAGAAGGCTGCCTTCCGAGACGTCGCGTTCGAGTACGACCGGGTCAGCGACGCCACCGCGGTGACCGCGCACAACCCGGCCACCCACCCGAACCGTTCTCCCTCGGCGCCCAGCTCGACGTTGACACTGGAGACCGCCTACTCCCGTCTGGGATTCCAGGTGACGAAGACGGGCGGGGACTCGGTGATCCCCAACCCGCCCGGCTCCGCCTGGTCCGACCAGGAGATGCATGACGCGATGCAGGCCCACTGGTCCCGGTGGGCCGACGCGCCCCAGTGGGCGATGTGGGTCCTGTTCGCACGACTGCACGACCAAGGCACCTCGCTCGGCGGCATCATGTTCGACGACATCGGCACCGCCCAACGTCAGGGAACCGCCATCTTCAGCGACTCGTTCATCTCGCAGGCACCCAATGGCGAGGCCCACCCCGGCGCCTGGGTCGAGCGCATGAAGTTCTGGACCGCCATGCACGAGATCGGCCACGCGTTCAACCTCGCCCACTCGTGGCAGAAGTCGCTCGGCACAGCGTGGGTCCCCCTCAGCGATGAACCCGCCGCACTCAGCTTCATGAACTACCCGTACAACTACCCGGGCGGCCTGGACGCATTCTTCGCCGCGTTCGACTACGGGTTCAGCCCGGACGAGCTGCTCTTCCTTCGCCACGCACCGGAGCGTTTCGTCAAGATGGGCGCGGCACCGTGGTTCGACAACCACGGTTTCGAGCAGGAGGCGTACGAGCAGCTGCGTACAGCCGTGACCGGTCCGCTGGAGCTGGAGCTGCGCGTGCACCGCGAGCCGCGATTCGAGTTCCTCGAGCCGGTCGTCCTGGAGCTGCGGCTCAAGAACGTCTCGTCCACGCCGACCGTGGTGGACGACAACGCCCTGCAGGGCGACGGGCTCGCGATCGTCGTCGCCAAGGACGGCGGCGAGGCGAAGCGGTGGCTGCCGTTCGCGCGGTACTGCACCGCGCCCGCGCCGCGCGTCCTGCAGCCGGGCGAGGCCATGTATGCCTCGGTCTTCGTCTCGGCGGGCAGCGGTGGCTGGTTGATCAGTGAACCCGGCTCGTACGTCGTCTACGCCGCCACGGAGGCGCAGTCGGGCGCCACAGCGGCGCTCAGCAGGCCGCTGGGCATCGTCGTCGACCGACCGAGCGGACCCGAGGCCGAGCGGCTCGCCGGCGACATGTTCACCAAGGACGTGGCCCACGTGCTGGCCTTCGGTGGGTCACGTGTGCTCGCCTCCGCGAACGAGACGCTCCGCGAGGTGGCCGAGCGGCTCCCCGCGTCGGCTGCGGCCGTCCACGCCACGGCCGCCCTCGGCGCCCCGAAGGTGACCGACGGCAAGGTGCTCGCCCTCGGGGAGGCGGGGACCGAGGTCGTGGAGGTCGTCCCGGCCGACCCCCAGGAGGCGACCGAGCTGCTCTCCGCGTCGCTCGACGACTTCGACCGAGCCGCCGGTTCGCTCGGCCACATCGCCGTCACGAAGCAGACCGAGCAGCTCGCCAACGCCATGGAGGACATGGGCGACACGGCCGCGCGAACGGACCTGCTCAACGCCTCCGCGGACGTCCTGGCCCGGCGCGGCGTCCTCCCAGGAGTCGTGGAGGAGCTGCGGTCGCGCTGACGCTCGTTGCGAACGGGAGGTTCATCGCAGGACGGGGGTGAGGCTGCTCCCCAGCACAAGCCTCACCCCCGCGCACCACTCATGTCGGAGGGGGAGAGATGAACATCAAGGGAACACGCGCACGGGCCGTTGCCGGCATCGGAGCGATGGCAGCAGTGGTCAGCGTCTATGCCTTCGTACAGACGACGACCGAACAGCGCTACCGGTGCTGGGACGGTTCGTTGGAGGCCAACACCCGGGACTGCTCCACGCCGCATGCGAGGCCCGGCCTGTTCTGGCTGTTCCCATCGTTGGCCTCGGCGTCGGGTTGCGAGCTGACCGTGCCGATCAAGAGCCGCAAGACCGCCGTCTACGTCTGCGAACTCCACGCTCCCCAGGATCGCTACCTCATCAGGTACACGGCGTGGACCGACACCGAGTCCGCGGCTGTCTACTACGACGAGCAGTACGCGAGCGAGCCGACGGCACTGGTGCTCGGCGACCAACGAGTCGGCGACGAGTGGATGACCAGCGATCATCGTCCAGAGCAGGGCATGCCGTTCAAGATGTCGGGAGCGTTCTATGCCCTGCCCTTCTCGTGGTCCGTCGAGGCGTCGTCGAAGCCTGCACTCGAACGAGCTCGCCACTCCGAGCTCGTCATCCGCGAGGTCGATCACTGGAACTACGACCGTGAGCTGGGCTTCTGGGCACGGCTCGCACACGGGCTCAGCCCCTAGACCGCCAGCTTGTTGACGGTCCTGCTGACGTGATCACCCAGCTTCTCGAGGAACGCGATCTCGCCGAACTCGAGGGCGGTCCAGCCGTCGCCGTCCTCCGTGAGTGCCTCGGAGGCGAAGACGGCGACCGTCGCGTCCGCCTCGTCACACGCCTCGAAGTCGTAGCCCTCGTCGCCGTCCTTCACGTGGCAGCCCAGGAACAGGTGCATCGGCTCGAGGAGCATCGAGAGGGCGAAGTCGTCCGTGCCCGGGCCGGACTCGCGCAGCTTCTTCCAGTCCCCGGCCGGGTTGGTCTCGCCCTGGTGCCCGAGACCGACGTTGACCCCGATGATGCGGCCCGGCGACACCAGCGCCATCTTCAGCTTCGTCAGGCCGGGGAGGTCGAGGTCCTTCATGGCCTTCGCGATGAGCCGGAGCACCTTCTCGGTCGCCCGCTGCACGTCCTCGTCGCTGTCGCCCTCGAGCAGGGAGAGCAGGAGCACGTAGAGGAACTCCGTGTCGGTCGTGCCCCGCATCTGCTTCAGGTAGGTGTCCTTGCAGTGCTGCAGCAGCTCTCGCTGCAGCAGCTGCCAGTTCGGCACGTAGCCGTTCTGGGCGATGATCCACGGCGTCTCGTCGAAGGAGAACGGGTGGCAGTTCTCGTCGGCCAGGACCGCCTTCGAGTCATACGCGGCGGCTCGCACGTGGCCGAGCATCGTGCTCGTCTGGAGGCTCGGGATGATGTGCTCGGCGTTGTCGTCGTAGAAGGCGGCCATGGGCCGGCGGTACAGGAAGGGGTCCTCCGGCTTGAGCAGGTGCTCGCTCCAGGCCGCGAAACCCCACCCGGCCAGGTGGAGGTCCGGGTAGAGCTCAGGGTCGAGCGCCTGGTTGACCAGGCTGTTCGCCGGCCGGAGCAGCAGGCTCTCGAGGGGGACTTCAGGCCCGATGTAGGCGAGCACTCGGCACATGGGTGTCCTTCACTGACGGAGGATGTGTCGCGGTGACGTCCACGAGCGTCGCCACCCTACGGGCGAGCCGGGCACGGACGCGGGCGAGACCCGGCTACCGTCCTTCGGTGGCCAGCCCTCGACGATCCGGCGTACGTCGACGCAGCGCGTCCCCGCGTCGGCGCAGCGCCGGAAAGCCGCAGCGGCCGTTGCCGGCCACCGGGCCGGGGGAGCGGCTGTGGGTTCTCGACCTCCCCTACGGGACGCGGGTCGATGGCGCGACCTGGCACCCGGCGGTGAAGACCCACCTCTACGTCGGCCGCGCCCTGCCCGCGCACCTCGCGCCGTACGCGCCGGGACCCCACACGCTCGGCCGGTTCGTCGAGAGCACCCTCAACCCCGACCTCCGGACGCCCGCCCCCGAGCCGGCCGGCGCGCTGGAGCCGCGGCAGGTCCAGTACGAGGCAGCCGACGCGATCGCTTCGCGCGCAGAGGCGGGCGGACGGCTGTTCCTGCTCGCCGACGAGCCGGGGGTGGGCAAGACGATCTCCGCGGTCCTCGGGGCGCAAGCGGTGGGCGACCTGCGCGGTGCACGCAGGGTGCTCGTCGTCGCCGACCGGCCGGCGGCGATCACGATCGGCCACTGGTGCCGCACGATCACGGCGCTCGGGGACGGCGGTCTGGAGTGGGTCGTGATCACGTGGGACCGGCTGGACAAGGTCAAGGACCACACCTGGGACGTCATCATCGCGGACGAGGCCCACGCCCTCCGGCGTACGACGACGAAGCGGTGGAAGCTCTGGGCACGGATCTCCGGGCACGGCAGGCCGCACGACAAGGCGCCGTTCGTCATCGCGACCACCGCGACGCCCGGACACACGCCGCTCGAGCTGCCCTACCTCGCTCCGGCGTACGCGCAGGTCCTGGGCGAGTCGGTGAAGGAGTGGACCTCGGCGACGCAACCCGGGGACGCCTTCGCCACCGCGCTCGAACGCCGCGGCGTCGGGGTGGAACGTGGACGGTACGGCGCGACGTGGACCGCCGATCCCGCGCGCCGCGCCGCGGACCTCAAGCTCGTCCGCGGCTGGCTCGAGGAGGAGCTGCCCCCGGCGATGCTGCACCGCGCCGCGCCGTGGGGACCGGTGCCGATCTCCGGCATGCCCGTCGCGCTCACGCCGGCGGAGCGGACGGCGTACGAGGCCGAGTGGGGCGAGTTCTGCCGGGAGATGGACGTCGCCCGACGCGGCCGCAACGTCGCCAAGGGGCGCGCCGCGCTGTTGCGCTTCCGACAGAAGGCCGGGCTGATCCGCGTCGACTCGACGGTCGCCTGGATCGCCCAGCAGGTCGAGGCCGAGCGCCAGGTGGCGTGCTCGGTCGAGTTCGTCGCGACCGCCGCCGACCCGATCGCCGACCGGCTGCGCGACAGCGGCATCGAGGTCGCCACGATCTACGGCCGCGACCGGTTCGACCCGGAGGCCGAGCGGCTCCGGTTCCAGACCGGGCAGGCCAAGGTCTGCGTCTTCACCACGGTCGCCTCGATCAGCCTGCACGCCGGCGAGACGCTCGCCGACGGGCGCCGGGCGAGCACCGAGCCGCGGGTCGGCGTCTTCCACCAGGCCCGCTTCTCGGGCATCGCCGGACGGCAGGTGACCGGCCGCACGCACCGCGACCACCAGGTCTCGCCGTGGCACATCGCGTACGCCGAGGGCACCGTCGAGGAGCAGGTCGGCAAGGTGATGGTGGAGCGGATCGCCGCGGCCTCCGACACCGTCGGCGGCGACACCAGCGGCCTCACCGACCTCGCGCACCTCCTCGGAGCCGACTGGCTCCCGGTCGCGTCCCTGACGGAGGACTGCGCCTGACGGGCGATTCAGAACCCGCCCATGTCGAAGCCGCCGCCGTCGAACCCCCCGTCGAACCCGCCGCCGTCTCCACCGTCACCGCCGTAGTCACCGCCGCCGTCGCCGGAGTCCCCGCCGTCGCCACCGCCGTCGTACCCGGCGCCGAAGTCGCCGAACATCATCGCGCCCATGAACATCCAGGTCATCGGGCCGAAGGCGCCGAAGTAGCCCATCGCGTAGGGCTCGTAGGCGCGGCCGCCCTGGTAGTACGGCACCCGCTGGGCCCCGACCATCACCTTGCGCACGTCCGGCTCGGCGCCGGCACGGACGCGCTCGGTGTCGAGTGCGCAGGCAGGCACGTCGCGCTCGACGCCGTCCGGGGGGACGAAGGGGACGTCGGCCACCGAGGGGCCGTGACGAGGATCGAAGAAGCACGGCGGCCGCCGGGTCGGCAGCGGCTCGCCGGCGACGCGGGCGCGTACGCAGGCAATGGCGTAGCGACCGTCCTCGACGATGCCCGTGACGTGCCGGATGTCGTCGGGGCCGGTGATCGAGTCGCCGGCCGTCTTGGCGGACTCGTAGGCGTCGAGCGCGCGCTGGTAGTCGGCGGTGGCGCCGGCGTCGAGCTCGTGACCGACCATCTCCAGGTCGAGCTGCTGCAGGTCCTCGCCGAACGCCGTGATGTCCTCGAAGGCCAGCTTCCGCACCGGGGCGAGCTCGTCCTCGCGCCGGGCCAGCTCGCGCTGGTTGTTGCGGCGCGACGCACCGACCGCGACGGCTCCCAGCGCCGCCAGGATCACCAGGATGAGGATCAGGTCCATCTCCAAACTGTACGTCCGGCGCGAAGCACGACCACGGATCGGTGGACCGCTCGGCCGTGACTAGGCTCCGTCGCGTGAATGCCACCCTCGTCGCCAAGGACCTGTCCGGCGGCCACGGGCACCGGGTGCTCTTCAAGGGGCTCGACCTCACGGTCGCGCCGGGTGACGTGATCGGCGTCGTCGGCGCCAACGGGGCCGGGAAGTCGACGCTGCTGTCCCTGCTCGGCGGGGTGGCGCAGCCGATGGCCGGCACCGTCGAGTGCGCGCCACGGGACGCCTTCGTCGGCTGGCTGCCGCAGGAGCACGAGCGGGTGCCGGGCGAGACGGTCGGGCACTACCTCGCACGACGTACGGGCGCGGCCGAGGCGAGCGCGACGATGGAGGCCACCGCCGGCGCGCTGGGCTCGGGCGAACCGGGAGCTGACGAGGCGTACGCGGTCGCGTTCGACCGGTGGCTCGCGAGCGGCGCGCCGGACCTCGAGGACCGCATCCCACCGGTGCTGGCCGACCTCGGGCTCGACGTCGGTCCCGACGCCCTGATGACCACGCTCTCCGGCGGCCAGGCCGCGCGGGTGGCGCTCGCCGCGCTGCTGCTCAGCCGCTTCGACGTCGTCCTGCTCGACGAGCCGACCAACGACCTCGACCTCGACGGGCTCGCGCGGCTGGAGGCGTTCGTGCAGGGCCTGCGCGGTGGCGTCGTCCTCGTGTCGCACGACCGCGAGTTCCTGGCGCGCTGCGTCACCCGGATCGTCGAGCTCGACCTCGCGCAGGGCAAGGTCACCGTCTACGACGGCGGCTACGACGCGTTCCTCGAGGAGCGCGCCGTGGCGCGGCGCCACGCCCGGGAGGCCTACGAGGAGTACGCCGAGACCCGCGCCGACCTCGTGACGCGGATGCGCACCCAGCGCGAGTGGAGCTCCAAGGGCGTGCGCAACGCGATCCGCAAGAACCCCGACAACGACAAGATCCGGCGTCGCGGGTCCATCGAGTCGGCGGAGAAGCAGGCGCAGAAGGTCCGCCAGATGGAGTCGCGGATCGCGCGGCTCGAGGAGGTCGAGGAGCCGCGCAAGGAGTGGGTCCTGCAGTTCGACGTCGGCGCCGCGCCGCGCTCGAGCGAGGTCGTCGCCACCCTCAACGAGGCGACCCGGACCCTGGGCGACTTCGCCCTCGGCCCCGTCTCGGTCCAGGTCAACGCCGGTGACCGGATCGGCATCACCGGCCCCAACGGGGCGGGCAAGACCACGCTCCTGGGGCTGCTCCTCGGACACGCGGACCCGGACGCCGGCACGGCGTCGCTCGGCGCGTCCGTCGCCGTCGGCGTGATCGACCAGGCCCGCACGGGCCTGGCCGAGGACCTGCCGCTGGGCACCGCCTTCGAGGCCGTCGTACCGGAGCTGACGCAGGCCGAGGTGCGCACGCTGCTCGCCAAGTTCGGCCTCAAGGCCGACCAGGTCACCAGCCGGGTCGGCCGCCTCTCCCCGGGCGAGCGCACCCGCGCGGCCATGGCGCTGCTCCAGGCGCGCGGCGTCAACCTGCTCGTCCTCGACGAGCCGACCAACCACCTCGACCTGCCCGCCATCGAGCAGCTCGAGCAGGCCCTGGAGTCGTACGACGGCGCGTTGCTGCTGGTCTCGCACGACCGGCGGCTGCTGGAGAACGTCCGGCTGCACCAGCGGTGGGAGGTCGACGCCGGCCACGTCGTCGTACGCCACTCCTGAGGTCGCGGCGGTCCTGGCCGGCACGGGTTGGGGCTCGCCCCTGGACGGATTGCGAGCGACACTGGTGAGCAGAACGCGGTCCGGGGACGGAGGTGTCGATGGAACCGAGCTCGACAGCGGACGAAGACCTCCTCGAGGAGCTGCGGCGACATCGCGCGGAGCTGCGCGAGTCGATGAGCGCGCTGGAGGCCGCGTTGGCCGCGCCGGCCGTCAGCGACACGGGACGCTGGGCCGAACGCGTGCACGTGGCGACGGTGGAGCTCGCCGGGGACTTCCGTGAGCACGTCGGCATCACGGAGGCTCCCGACGGTCTCTACCACGAGGTCCTCGACACCTCGCCACGGCTGTCCGGAGCCGTCGCCGCCCTCACGAGCGAGCACGTGCTGATCCGGGGCCAGGTCGACAGCCTCCTGGCCCGAGTCACGGCACCGGACGCCACGGGTGACGTCGACCGGGTCCGCGACCTGGGTACGGCGCTGCTGGGGAGGCTCGTCCGGCACCGCCAGCGAGGCGCCGACCTCGTCTTCGAGGCCTACGAGTTCGACATCGGGGGCGAGACCTGACCAGGGCTGTCATGCCTGTGGTTGTCTCGGGTCGTGCCTCGTTAGGGCTTCGACGTCGTTGTCGCTCGACATCGCGCGGAGCTGGAGGTGCACTGCTACCGGATGCTCGGGTCCGTCCAGGACGCCGAGGACGCGGTCCAGGAGAC
>DATIAB010000313.1:0-3103 GCA_035458265.1 Ornithinibacter sp.
CGAGCTCATCGGCGCCCCGATGCTCTCGTTCTACGACTGGTACGCCGACCTGCCCAACGCCTCGCCGCAGATGTTCGGCGACCAGACCGACGTGCCCGAGTCGGGCGACTGGTGGGATGCCGGCTACCTCATCATGTGGGGCTCGAACGTCCCGATGACCCGCACCCCCGACGCCCACTGGATGACCGAGGCGCGCTACCGCGGGCAGAAGGTCGTCGCCGTCTCACCCGACTACGCCGAGAACGTCAAGTTCGCCGACGAGTGGGTCGCGTCGGCACCCGGCACCGACGGCGCGCTCGCGATGGCGATGGGGCACGTCATCCTCAAGGAGTTCTTCGTCGACCAGCAGGTCGACTTCTTCACGCGGTACAACCAGCAGTACACCGACCTGCCCTTCCTCGTCTCCCTCGAGCCCGACACCACGACGGCGACCACGACGGATGCCGCGGGCGCGGCGAGCGGTGACGGGCCGGCATACCGGCCGGGCAAGTACCTCGTGGCCGGTGACCTCGACATCGCGGAGAGCACCTCCGAGAACGCGATGTGGAAGCCGGCGGTGCTCGACGCGCGCACCGGGGACGTCGCGATCCCGAACGGCTCCATCGGTTTTCGCTACGGCGAGGAGGGCTGGGGCAAGTGGAACCTCGAGCTCGGCGAGATCGACCCGGTGCTCACGCTGCACGGCACCGCCACCGAGACCGCCCGGGTCGTCCTGCCCCGTTTCGACGCCTATGACGGCAAGGTCGCGTACGTGTCGCGCGGGGTTCCGGTGCGCCGCATCGGCGGACGCCTGGTCACGACCGTCCTGGACCTGATGCTCGCGCAGTACGGAGTGCGCCGCGACGGGATGCCGGGCACGTGGCCGGCCGACTACGACGACCCCTCCACCCCGGCGACCCCCGCCTGGCAGGAGGAGATCACCAACGTGCCCGCCGAGCAGGTCGTGCGCCTGGCCCGCGAGTGGGCGCAGAACGCCATCGACACCGGCGGCCGAGGCATGATCCTCATGGGGGCCGGCACGAACCACTGGTTCCACTCCGACCAGATCTACCGGGCGATGCTCGTGCTCACCTCGATCACCGGCTGCCAGGGCCGCAACGGTGGGGGCTGGGCGCACTACGTCGGCCAGGAGAAGATCCGGCCGATCATGGGCTTCCAGCACATGGCCTTCGCGCTCGACTGGCAGCGCCCGCCGCGGCACATGAACCAGACCGCGTACTGGTACGTCAACACCAGCCAGTACCGCTACGACACCTTCACGGCCGACGACGTGGATGCCGGAACCGGCGTGTTCGCGGGCAAGGGGGTCATGGACCTGCTCGCCCAGTCGGTGCGCCTGGGCTGGACCCCCAGCTACCCGACGTTCAACCGCAGCAGCCTCGTGCTGGCGGACGAGGCGGATGCCGCGGGGCAGGAGCCCGCGGCCTACGTCGTCGACCAGCTGAAGTCCGGTGCCCTCCGTTTCGCCGTCGAGGACCCCGAGGCGGAGGAGAACCACCCCCGCATCCTCAGCCTGTGGCGGGCCAACCTGCTCGGGTCCAGCGCCAAGGGCAACGAGTACTTCCTCAAGCACCTGCTCGGCACCGACAACGCCGTCACCGCCGAGCAGGCCCCGCCCGGCAAGCGACCCGAGGGCATCGAGTGGCCCGACGAGGTGCCCGAGGGCAAGCTCGACCTGCTCATGACGATCGACTTCCGCATGACGAGCTCGACGCTGTTCTCCGACGTCGTCCTGCCGGCCGCCACCTGGTACGAGAAGCACGACCTCAACACCACCGACATGCACCCGTTCGTGCACTCGTTCAACCCGGCGATCTCCCCGCCGTGGCAGTCCAAGACCGACTGGGACGCGTGGAAGGAGGTCGCGAAGCGGTTCTCCGAGCTGGCCGTGGACCACCTCGGCACCCGGCGCGACGTCATCGCCAAACCCCTCTGGCACGACACCCCCGAGGCGATGGCCACGGTCCACGGTGTCGTCAGGGACTGGCGCACCGGAGAGGTCGAGCCGGTGCCCGGCAAGACCCTGCCGGTGCTCGCCGTCGCCGAGCGCGACTACACGGCGATCTTCGACAAGATGACGTCGATCGGCCCGCTCATGGAGAAGGTCGGCATGCTCACCAAGGGGGTGCCCTACGACGTCAAGCGGGAGATCGAGATCCTGCGCCACCGCAACGGGGTCGCCCGCGGAGGCGCCGGCAACGGCCAGCCGAGGCTCGACAGCGACATCCACATGGCCGACGCGATCCTGCACCTGTCGGGCACGACGAACGGCCACCTGGCCACCCACGGCTTCAAGAACGTGGAGAAGCGCACCGGCACCCTCCTTCACGACCTCGCGGCCGAGCACGAGGGCAAGCAGATCACCTTCGCCGACACCCAGGTCGCGCCGGTGCCGGTCATCACCTCGCCCGAGTGGTCGGGATCGGAGAGCGGCGGGCGGCGGTACGCGCCGTTCACGATCAACATCGAGCGCAAGAAGCCCTTCCACACCCTGACCGGGCGCCAGCAGTTCTACCTCGACCACGACTGGATCCTCGGCATGGGGGAGGCGCTGCCGGTCTACCGGCCGCCGCTCAACATGACCGAGCTGTTCGGGGAGACGGCGCTGGGCGAGCAGAACGCCCTCGGCGTGTCGGTGCGGTACCTCACGCCGCACAACAAGTGGTCGATCCACAGCGAGTACCAGGACAACCTCTTCATGCTCAGCCTCTCTCGTGGGGGCCAGACGATCTGGCTGTCCGACGTCGACGCCGAGAAGATCGGGGTCGCCGACAACGACTGGATCGAGGCGGTCAACCGCAACGGCGTCGTCGCCGCCCGCGCGATCGTCTCGCACCGGATGCCGGAGGGCACCGTCTACATGCACCACGCCCAGGACCGGCTCATCGACGTCCCCCTCACCGAGACCAACGGGAGACGCGGCGGCATCCACAACTCGCTCACCCGGATCATGATGAAACCGAGCCACATGATCGGCGGGTACGCGCAGTTCGCCTACTTCTTCAACTACATCGGGCCCACGGGCAACAACCGCGACGAAGTGACGATGATCCGCCGCCGCGCCAACCAGAAGGTCGAGTACTGACATGCGCGTCATGGCTCA
>DATIAB010000314.1:0-15460 GCA_035458265.1 Ornithinibacter sp.
GAAGGCGACCGTGAGCGTGGTCAACGAGGCGACCCCGAACCAGACGTCCTGGTGGGGTGTGCGGCGCCGGACGAGGGCGACCTCGAGCCCCACCGCCACCCAGAGCTGGGCGGCGAAGGCGGCGTTGCCGAGGTGGCCGAGCACCGGGACGCTGCCACCGCGAAGGTGCACCGCCATGCCGAGGACGACAGCGACGACGAACACCACGGCCATGAGCGCCGGACCCCGGTGCAGGTGGCGCATCAGGGCGTAGGCCAGGGCGAAGCCGCTCACGAAGAACATGCTCAGCAGGTCCAGGTGTCCGCCGAGGTCACTCTGGGTCGCGTGCATGGCCAAGCTCCCCGGGCCGAGGAGCACGACGAGGACGGCGTAGGCCGTGGCCAGACCCGGGTGGGCACCCATCGTGAGGCCCAGTCGGAGCCGGTCCGCGGCATACCAGGCGACCGCGAGCCCGGCGATCACGAAGGCGAGGTTGCTCCACGTGTTGGCAGGCTGGCGGATCCAGCCCGGCCGCGCTGCCTCGCAGAAGCCGTCACCGCGGCCGACGTCGGGGCCGAGCCACCCGAATCGCGCGGCGCCCAGCACGAGGGCGAGGGACACCACGGCCGTCAGGGCCGCGACGGCGAGCGGCCGCAGGTCGCGCCCATGCGTCGGGCGCGACTCGGTCCCGTCGCGCCGGCTCGGGTCGGTCCCGTCGCGCCGGCCAGGGTCGGTGGCGACCACCGGTCGCGGCTCGCGCCCGTCCGGCGCTTCGCTCGTCACGTCGGCCACCTCACCACACGCCCGCGTGTGGCGCCACAGCCGCGCGCTGATAGCGTCGAGAACGACACTTTCCGCGCGTACGAAGGGGTACCACCGTGAGCACCACGCCCGTCAAGGTCGCCGTCACCGGCGCTGCCGGCCAGATCGGCTACAGCCTGCTGTTCCGCATCGCCAGCGGCTCGCTGTTCGGCCCCGACACCCCCGTCGAACTGCGCCTGCTGGAGATCACCCCGGCGCTCAAGGCGCTCGAGGGCGTCGTCATGGAACTCGACGACTGCGCGTTCCCGACGCTGGCCGGCGTGCAGATCGGCGACGATGCGCGCACGGTGTTCGACGGGGTCAACCACGCCCTGCTCGTCGGCGCCCGCCCCCGCGGACCGGGAATGGAGCGCGGCGACCTGCTCGAGGCGAACGGGGGCATCTTCGCGCCTCAGGGCAAGGCCCTCAACGAGGTGGCCGCTGACGACATCCGCGTCACCGTGACCGGCAACCCGGCCAACACCAACGCCCTCATCGCGATGAGCAACGCCCCCGACATCCCCACCGACCGCTTCTCGGCACTGACCCGCCTGGACCACAACCGGGCCATCTCGCAGCTGTCGGCCAAGCTCGGGGTGCCGGTCACCGAGATCAAGAAGATGACGATCTGGGGCAACCACTCCGCGACGCAGTACCCCGACCTGTTCCACGCCGAGGTCGGCGGGCGCAACGCCGCCGAGGCCGTGGGTGACCAGGAGTGGCTGGCCAACACCTTCATCCCGACCGTCGCCAAGCGCGGTGCGGCGATCATCGAGGCCCGGGGCGCGTCGTCGGCCGCCTCGGCTGCCTCGGCGACGGTGGACCACGCCCGCACCTGGGCGCAGGGCACCCCCGAGGGGGACTGGGTCTCGATGGCGGTGCGCTCCGACGGCTCGTACGGCGTGCAGGAGGGGATCATCTCCTCCTTCCCCGTCACGGTGACCGACGGCCAGTGGTCGATCGTGCAGGGCCTGGAGATCGACGAGTTCTCGCGGACCCGGATCGACGCGACCGTCGCCGAGCTCGTCGAGGAGCGCGACGCGGTGAAGGCGCTCGGCCTCATCTGACCGGCCCCGCGAGCACTTTCTCGCCCGATGCCAGAAGGTTCACCCTTCGCCCCACATCATTTCCGGGGCGAAGGTGAACCTTCTGGTGTCGAGCCGGTGGCCCTCACGCAGCCCGCAGCGCCTGACCAAGAGCCGCAGCGACGGCCCCGGGGCGCTCGAGGTCTGCCCACGTCACCCGCACCACGATGTACCCCAGCCGTCGGAGTCGGTCCTCGCGCCGCTTCTCCGTCCACAGCACATCCGGGTCACCGCTGGCGTACTTCACCTTGCCGTCGAACTCGACGATGACCTTGGTGCCGTTGACGAGGAAGTCCACACGTCCGACGAGCTCGCCGTCGTCATCGAAGATCGGCACCTGCGGAGTCACCTCGACGCCTGCCATGGCCATCGCGACGGCGCACCGCGACTCGCCCACCGACTCGCGTCGACCGTCCATGAAGCTGAGCATGGATGCCGCGTGGCTGGCGTGCGGCCACGTCCGCACCCTCGCAACGGCATCCGTCACCTCGGCCTCCGTCACCGAGCCCGCTCGCAGGGCTGCATCCACGCTCACGACTCCAGCGATGATCCCGCGGTCGATCGCGTGCTGCACCAGCGCGTCCGCCGGCGCGCTGGCAGGGCCCCAGTCGGACGCGACGACGGCACCGCGTGCCGGCCTGACCCAGAAGGCGCCCATGCCGCCGGCGCGTTTGATCGGCCGGGTGATGCTGGGAACGTCCAGGGGCGCTCCCCACACCGACACCCCGTGGGCGAGCACGGCCGTGGTCCCGGCCAGGACAGCATCGGGATAGAGGAGGAACGCGCCCGCGCACAGCTGGCGGTGCCATTTCACGGGATCGGTCTCGACGAGGGACTCCACGGCGTACAGACCGCGCCCGGGGTGACGAAGGACGCCAGCCTTCACCAGCGCCACGAGCACTGCCGGCGACAGCCCTGCCGCCGCGGCCTGAGGGGTCGTCAGCATTGAATGCTGGCCGGCGGCCACCGCGAGGAGCTCGGCGTCCAGGAGCAGCACGGTGCGGTCGCGCGTCGATGTCGTCATGACGTCGCAGCCTCGGGCACGACACCCGACCCGAGCGAGCGGTGGCCGTGACCTGTGGACGACGCGCGACGGCATCCGAGCCTGTGGACAAGCGACGC
The DNA here is from genome assembly GCA_035458265.1 of Ornithinibacter sp. Taxonomy (GTDB): domain Bacteria; phylum Actinomycetota; class Actinomycetes; order Actinomycetales; family Dermatophilaceae; genus Fodinibacter. The sequence goes on from DATIAB010000314.1 coordinate 2,988, forward strand.
GCTCAGCCCGGCAGCAGGCTTCATCCGGGAAGGTTCACCTTCGCGCCGGAAATGATCTGGCGCGAAGGTGAACCTTGCGGCATCGGGCGGGAAAGTTGCGACAGGCGGAGGGAGGCGAAGATCAGCTCACGGAGACATCGCGAGGAAGAGGAACGCCGCAAAGAGCGTCAGGTGCACGCTCGCCTGCAGCCGGGTGGCCCGACCCGGCACGACGGTGAGCACCGCCACGATCACGGTGATCGCGAGCAGGACGATCTGGGTCGGACCCAGCCCCAGGTGCAGTGGCGTCGAGATCCAGATCGATGCCACCGCCAGCGTCGGGATCGTCAGGCCGATCGAGGCCATCGCCGAACCCATGGCGAGGTTGAGCGAGGTCTGGATGCGGTCCCGGCGGGCGGCGTTCGCAGCCGCGATCGTCTCGGGCAGCAGCACCAGCAGCGCGATGACCACACCGACGAACGAGATCGGCAGGCCAGCCGCAAGCACACCGTCCTCGATGGCCGGTGACTCGATCTTCGCGAGTCCCACCACCGCGACCAGCGAGAGCAGGAGGAACCCGAGCGAGGTGTAGGCCTCACGGTCGGTCGGCGGGTCGGCGTGGTCGTCCTCGGTGAGGGTGACGCCCTTGCGCGAGACCGGCAGGAAGAAGTCGCGGTGACGCACGGTCTGGGTGATGACGAAGGCGAGGTAGAGCGCTAGGGAGGCCACCGCGGCGAACGCCAGCTGGGCGGGGGTGAACTCCGGACCGGGTTCACCCAGGGTGACCGTCGGCAGCACGAGGCAGACCGTGGCCAGCGTCGCGACGGTCGCCAGCGCCCCACCGGTGCCCTCGGCGTTGAACCGCACGGTGCCGAACCGGCGCGACCCCAGCAACAACGACAACCCGAGGATGCCGTTCACGGTGATCATCACTGCGGCGAACACCGTCTCGCGCGCCAGGGTCGCCGCCTCGTCACCACCCGAGAGCATGAGCGTGACGATGAGGGCGACCTCGATGACCGTGACGGCCACCGCGAGGACGAGCGAGCCGAACGGCTCCCCCACCCGGAGGGCGACCACCTCGGCGTGGTGCACGGCCGCGAGCACACCCCCGGCGAGCAGGATCGCGACCAGCACCACGACGGCCAGGCCGATGTCGCGGCCCCAGGTCGCCGCCAGCACGGCGAGCCCGACGACCGGCAGCACCTGCCAGGCGAGCGCGACCCGACGGCTCGTGGCGACCGCCATCAGCGGGCCGCGGCGACGGCCTGCTCGGCGGCCAGCACGACGTTGGACAGGAGCATCGCCCGGGTCATCGGGCCGACCCCACCGGGGTTCGGGCTGACGAAGCCGGCGACACCCCAGACGTCGGGGTGCACGTCACCCGCGACGACGGACTTGCCGCTCTCGACGTCCTGGATCCGGGAGACCCCCACGTCGAGCACTGCGGCGCCCGGCTTGACCATCTCGGCCGTGATGATGCCCGGAACGCCCGCAGCGGCCACGACGATGTCCGCCTGGCGCACCTCCGCCGCCAGGTCGCGCGTTCCCGTGTGGCACAGCGTGACCGTCGCGTTCTCCGAACGTCGGGTGAGGATGAGCCCCAGCGGGCGTCCCACCGTGAGGCCGCGCCCGACGACGACGACCTTGGCACCGGCGATCGGCACGTCGTAGCGACGAAGCAGCTCGATGCACCCCACGGGGGTGCACGGCAGGGGTGCAGGCTCACCGAGCACGAGCCACCCGAGGTTCATCGGGTGCAGCCCGTCGACGTCCTTGGCCGGGTCGACCGCGGAGAGGATCGCGTTCTCGTCCAGGCCGGTCGGCTGCTGCACGATGAAGCCGGTGCACTCGGGGTCCTCGTTGAGGCCGCCCACGACCTCGAGCACCTCGTCCTGGCTGGTGCCGACCGGGAGGTCGCGACGGATGCTGCGGATGCCGATCTCCGCGCAGTCCCGGTGCTTGGCCCCCACGTACCACTGGCTGCCCGGGTCGTCGCCGACGAGCACGGTGCCCAGGCCCGGGACCACTCCGCGTTCGGCGAGCGCGGCCACGCGGGCGCGCAGCTCACCCTTGATCGTCTCGAGGATGGCCTTGCCGTCAAGCGTCGTCGCAGTCACGTGCCAATCCTTTCACGCGGCGAACGCCGGCCGGCCCCGACCCGGAGGACCTCAGCCGGAGGCGGCTGCCGCCAGGGCGGCCAGCGCGGCCGGGAAGCACTGAGCCGGTGGCGTCACGAGCCCGGCCCCCACCTGCCCCGTCCCAGCGACCCGCCCGGCCATCCCCGTGTTGATCTGGGGAAGGATGCCGGTGCGCGCCACCTTGGTCACGTCGATGCCGGTCGGTGTTCCCCGGAACCCCAGGATCGGCACCTGGTAGGCCGGGTGCTCCCCTGCCGTGATCTCGTACATCGTGCGCGTCGCCCGGAGTGCGAACGGCACGTCCCCGCCGACGAACTTCACGATCGCCGGGGCGGCCGCCATGGCGAACCCACCGATGCCGCCGGTCTCCGTGATCGCCGAGTCCCCGATGTCGGGGTTCGCGTCGTCCGGCCCGAAGGCGCCGAGGAACAGCCCTTCGGGAGTGTTGGCCGGCCCGGTGAACCACTGGTCACCCGTCCCCGACACGCGGATGCCGAAGTCGGTGCCGTTGCGCGCCATCACGGTCACGATGGTCGACCCCGCGATCCCCTCGGCGGCCATCGTCGCGAGCTTGCAGGCCGGCATCCCGAGGTTGAGGAAGAAGTGCTCGTTGGCGCCCGAGAACCGCACGGCCTCGGCCACGTCCGAGGACGAGGCATCCGCGGTGATCATCCCCGGCAGCAGCTCGCGCAGCAGCATCAGAGACCCCGCACGGTTGCGGTTGTGCCCCTCGTCGCCCATCTGCAGCATCTGGGTGATGACCGACCGCACGTCGATCGGCCCCGTCGAGCGGACCGCCTGGGACAGGATCGGCCCGAGCACCCGCGTCATCCAGTGCAGCCGGTCGATGACCTCTGGGCCGTACGCGCCGTACCGCAGCACCTTGCCCAGGCCCTCGTTGAGCGAGCACCACGAGTCGTTGCCGTGCACGTCGTCGCACAGCACGTAGAGCCACATCGAGGGGCTCACGACGCCGGCCATCGGCCCCACCCCGCCCCGGTGGTGGCACGGCTCCAGCGTGAACTCCCCTGCGGCCAGACGCCGTTCGGCCTCCTCAGCCGTGTCGGCCAGGCCCTCGAACAGCACCGCCCCGACGAGGGCGCCCCGCATCGGCCCCGACGCGCGCTCCCACTCCAGGGGCGGCCCGGCGTGCAGGAACGTGCCCGGCTCCAACCCCACGACCTCGGATGCCGGTCGCACGTCGACCAGCGCGGCCGCGGCGGTCGTCATCCGCTCCAGCGCCAACGCGTTGGCCGGCGCTCGCCGAGGGTCACCCATGACGCGCGCCAGGTCACGTTCGGTGCCCGGCATCGGAGGCTGCCACTGGGTCCGGGTCACCGGCACCGCCTGGTCCTGCAGCGCGTCGGCGAGCAGGGGCACCCCGGCCGTCGCGACGACGAGGTCGGTCTCGAGCAGACCGTGCAGGGGCCGGGTCGAGCCGGTCATCGCGCGCTCCTCAACAGCGTCAGGGCCGCCCGGGTGGCGGCCGCGTTGGACAGGTACACCGAGGCGCCCGCGGCCGCGAGCACCCGCGCACACCCCCCCCGGTCCTGCGGGTCGGCATCGGTTCCCGTCAGCGACACGACGACGGGCAGGTCGCGCCCCCCGGCGAGGGCGGTCGCCCGGGCGGCGCGCACGGCATCCGCGAGCTCGTCCGCCGGGTCGGGGTGGGCGCCGTGGCCGAGCACGAGGTCGAGCAGGAGCACACCACACGTGGGGTCGAGCGCCTCGGCCGCGATCCGCTCCAGGCGCAGTGTGGGGTCGATCATCGGGTGCGCCCGACCCCTCGTCAGGCCGTCGTCCCCGAAGTCGATGATGACGTGGCCCGGGTCGCGCAGGTCGGGCCCGGGGGCCAGGGCCGGGTCGTGGGCGATGTTGCTCCGGATGCCGCCCAGCTCGCCCTCCGCGACCGTCATCGCCTCGTCGGCGAGGGTGCCACCGCAGAAGAGCCCCCGCAGCGCCGAGCCCCGCGCGAGGCGAGCAGCGCCGGGCCGGGGCTCTGGGTGGTGCTCGGGCCCGGAGACGCCGGCCGTGGACGGCCACGACGGCCAGGTCGGCACGGCGTGCCCCTGCCCGCGCAGGAACTCCTCGACCGAGGCCGTGAGGTCGGGCCGCCCGGACCCCAGCACCGCCCAGTGCACCCTCAGCCCGAGCGTGGCTGCCAGCGCCTCGACCTCGGAGAGCACGGCGGCGTCCGGCGGTTTGGAGACGACGATGACGCCCTCGGTCGCCGGGTCGTCGGCGAGCGCCCGCAGCGCCTGGCGGGTCGAGCGCCCACCCACCGCGGCCTTGAGGTCGCGACCGCCCACGCCGAGGCAGTGCGAGACCCCGACCCCGGCAGCATCGAGCAGGCACATCACCTGCTGCGCCCCCGTGCCCGATGCCGCGACGATGCCGACGGACCCAGACCGGACCACGTTCGCGAACGCGAGGGCGACCCCGCCGATGTGCGCCGTGCCGCAGTCCGGGCCCATGAGCAGCACGTCGGCGGCGGCGGCAGCATCCTTGAGAGCCACCTCGTCCTCGACGCTGACGTTGTCGGAGAACAGCATCACCGACAGCCCGCACGCGATGGCGTCGAAGGCCTCGGTCACGGCGTGCTGTCCGGGCACGGAGACCACGGCGAGCGTGGCACCCTCGCGCGCCGCTGCCGAGCCGAGGGTGCGGGGCGCGACGACCTCGTCGCCGCCTCCGGAGTCACTCGTGGCACGCAGCCCGGCGAGCGCGTCGGCGACGGCCGCGAGACCCGGTGCCACGGCATCCGCGGTGTCCGTGCGCAGGGCGATGACCAGGTCGTTGGGCCCCGCCTCGGCGGGGACGTCGAACCCCATGGAGCGCAGCACGTCGACGTTGAGCTCGGTGGCCATCGCGACCTGGGCGGCCTGGACGCCGGGGGTGCTTGCGACGGCCCGTGAGACCTGCATGAGGCTCACGGAGTCGTGGTAGGCCCCGGCTCTCAGCTCGACGTGGGTGCTCATGCGGCGCTCCGTCCGGTGGTGGTGTCGGTGAGGTGGTGCACCGCGCCGGCGATCCCGGCGACGAGGTCTCGTCCTGAGCTGTGACCCATCGCGAGGACGGCGGGCAGGGTGCGGGCGAGCGTGTCGTCGTCGCCGGCGAGCGCGGCGTCGACGAGCGCCACCACGTCAGGAGCGGCGTACCCGTCGGCGGCGGCGTCCAGGAGTGCTGCGGAGACCGCTGTCGTGGCACCCAGGCGCGAGCGCACGGCTGCGGCGAGCGGGGCGGCCTCACCGACCGCATGGGCGACGAGCAGGATGCCGGCGAGGGCGTCGTCCCCGGACGGTGTCAGGCCCTGACCCCGGCCGAGCAGCAGGTCGACCCCCTGGCCGGGAGTGCGCGGGTGGTCGTCCTGGCGACCACGGGCGCACGCGAGGCCGAGGACGACGGCGCGGATGCCGTCCGCGAACCACCCGCCGTCACCGTCGCCCGGCACACCGCCGCCAGCAGTCCGGGATCGAGTGATCCTGCGGACTCGCGCGGGGCGCCAGGTGCGCACGGCCGTGACGTCCCACCCCGGCAGCACGACCCGGCCCGCTCCGACGGTGACGACGTCCCCGGCCGCCACCCCCCAGCGAACCCGGCCCGAGGGCACGGCGAGGCGCAGCGCGGTCGCGAGCGGGACGGCATCCGAGGCGAGCACGGGCAGCACCCGCCCCGCGACGTCGAGGTAGAGGGCCGGCGCATGCACCCCGAGCACGGTGGACGGCACCGGAGCCGCCTCGAGCAGCGCGGCCGTGAGCGTCGACACCGCCGCGGGCAGGGCGACGCGCGAGGTGGTCGCGGGGCGCAATCCTGCAGCGAACGGCATAGGGCGACGCTAGCGACGGGTCTACAGTGACCAGATGGTCATTGTTGACAACGATCGGCCCCGAGACACACAGACCTTGACATCGGCAGCGCTGGCGACCGGGGTCGCCGACGGGCTCCCGAGCGACCCCGCCGCCCGGGCACGGGCCCTCGAACAGGTGGTCGAGCGCCAGGCCGCTCTCCTCGAGCGCGAGGACGAGGTGCACCGGGTGCTCGTGCGAGTCGTGCTCGCCGGTGGGTCGCTGCTCGAGCTGTGCACCGCGGTCGCGGGCTTCTTCGGGGGCGCCGCCGTCGTCACCACCACCGATGGCCGCGTCCTGGCCATGGCCGGCGGCGACGAGGAGGTCGAGCGGGTACGAGCCCTCGGCTGCTTCGACCGCACGGGCCGCCTGCTCGTCGAGAGCGAGCCCGTGGGCGCGCGCGACGGCAGCGGCGGCCGGGGCGAGACCACCCGTGCCTTCGTCAAGATCGTCGCCGGGTCCTCCGACCACGGCCTGCTCGGCGCCTTCTCCCCCACCGCACCGCTCACCCCCACCGACGTGCACATGCTGGAGCGGGCCGCCACCGTCGCCGCCCTGGCCATCACCAAGGAGCAGGCGGTCGCGGCGGTCGAGGGGAAGTACCGTGCCGAGTTCCTGCGCGACGCCCTCGCCGGACGCGCCGGAGAGCCGGCGGATGCCGTCTCGCACGCCGCCTCGCTCGGCTGGGACCTCGCCCGTCCCGTGGTCGTCGTCGTCGCCGAGACCGACGAGAACGACGAGCAGACCACCCGGTCGCCGGACGAGGTGCGCGGCCTGCAGGAGCGGTTCGTGCGGGCCTGGGTGCAGGCAGTGCGAACCCGTGACGCGAGCGTGCCCGTGGCCGGCTTCAGCCAGGAGGTCGTCGCCCTGCTCCCGGCCGACCCGGACGCCGAACCGGATGCCGTGATGCGCACCGTCGGCGAGATCGCCAAGGTCGTGCGCGGGGACGGCGGCGGTGGACGCCGCAGCTTCTCCACGGGGGTGTCCCGGCCCATCACGTCGATGAGTGACCTGCCGGCGGCGTACGACGAGGCGCTCAAGGCCGTTCACGTCGGTCGCCAGATGCAGGGAGAGTCGGCACTGACGCACTTCGACGGGCTCGGCATCTACCGCCTGCTCGCCCTCATCCCCGACGGCGCCGACCTGCGCCGCTTCGTCGAGGAGTCCCTCGGTGAGCTCGCGACCGACGACTCCCCGGAGAACGCCGACCTCCGGCGCACCCTCACGGTGCTCATCGACACGAACATCAACGTCGCGGAGACGGCCCGGCAGCTGTTCTTCCACTACAACACGCTGCGCTACCGCATCGCCAAGCTCGAGCGGATGCTCGGGCCGTTCACCACCGACCCGCAGCTGCGGCTCACCCTGGCGCTGGCCCTGCGGATCCACCAGATGCGCGGCATCTGACCCGGGGTCCACATGTGCCAACGAACCGGGCATCCGGCTGTCACTGATTGCCGAGCATGTCGACGGTGGGCGGTCACTACCTTCCGTGTATCACTGCTAGGTGAGCCGCGTCACCTCGCCGCGGTCCGACAAGGGAGGTCCTCGCATGGCACTCGGTCTCGGTTGGAAGCTCAAGGACGCAGCTGAGGTTGCGGCCGGGGGCGTCGTCGCCCCCGACGAACGCCTCTCGTGGGGCAGGACCATCGGTCTGGGAGCCCAGCACGTCGTGGCCATGTTCGGGGCGACGTTCGTCTTCCCGCTCATCATGGGCCTGAACGCCCAGCTCGCGATCATGATGAGCGGCATCGCGACGATCCTGTTCCTGCTCATCGTGCAGGGCAAGGTGCCGAGCTACCTCGGCACGTCGGCCGCGTTCGTCGGTGCCGTCGCCGCGATCCGCGCCCAGGAGGGCGCGACGAGCGCCGACGTCACCGGAGCCATCCTCGTCGCGGGCCTCGTGCTCGCCGCGGTCGGCCTGCTCATCCACGTCGCCGGACCCTCGGTCCTGCACAAGGTGCTGCCCCCCGCCGTCACGGGCGCCGTCGTCATGCTCATCGGCTTCAACCTCGCCCCCGTCGTGGCGAACATCTACTGGCCCCAGGACCAGTGGGTCGCCCTGGCCACGATGATCTTCACCATCGTCGTCGCCGTCGCCTTCCGCGGCTTCATCGGCCGCATCGCCATCTTCCTCGCGCTCATCTTCGGCACCGCGCTGTCGTGGTTGCTCGACACCACGGCCGGTCCGATCACCTCCGTGATCGGCGGGGCCACCGAGGCCACCGAGCACCTGCGGTGGAACACCGACGGCGTCGCCGGGGCCTCGTGGCTCGGCCTGCCGCCCGAGACGATGACCGGCCCCGACGGCATCGAGGTCGTCGGCTGGCACATGCCGAGCTTCTCGATGGCCGCGATCATCCTGGTCATCCCCGCGGTCATCGCGCTCATCGCCGAGAACACCGGCCACGTCAAGGCCGTCGCCGAGATGACCGGACACGACCTCGACCCCGTCATGGGGCGGGCGATCGCCGGTGACGGCATCGGCACCGCCGTCGCCGCGACCTTCGGCGGCTCCCCGACGACCACCTACGCGGAGAACATCGGTGTCATGGCCGCCACGCGCGTCTACTCCACGGCCGCCTACTACGTGGCCGCAGCCGTCGCGATCCTGTTCGGCCTCTCCCCGAAGTTCGGCGCCCTCGTCGCGTCCATCCCCGGTGGCGTGCTCGGCGGCATCACCGTCGTGCTCTACGGGATGATCGGCCTGCTCGGCGCCAAGATCTGGAAGGAGAACGGGGTCGACTTCGCGAACCCGATCAACCTCGTGCCGCTGGCCGCGGGCATCGTCATCGGCGTCGGCGACGTGAAGATGCAGGTCAGCGACGACTTCACCCTGAGCGGCATCGCCCTCGGCACCATCGTCGCCATCGGCGGCTACCACCTCGCCCGCGCCATCGCCCCGTCCGAGCTGCGCGAGGGGGCCGACGGCACCGCCATCGCCGTCGGTGACCACGTCTACGGTGACAGCGACCAGATCGACGACCTCTACCAGGAGGGCTACCCCGGGAGCACCGACAAGACGTAGCCGGCCGCCCCCTCGCCCCGCCCGGGCCGTCCACCACCACCCGGGCGGGGTGCACCATTTCCCCCATGCACCCTTCAGAGGCAGGATCGACCAGGTGAAACCCGGACCGTTCGTGCACCACGCACCCGCCACCCTCGACGAGGCCGTCGCGGTGCTCGGCGAGGTCGGCCACGACGGCAAGGTGCTGGCCGGCGGGCAGAGCCTGATCCCCGTGCTGTCCATGAGGCTGGCCAACCCGGGACACCTCGTCGACATCAACGGCGTCGAGGGGCTGGATGCCGTCAGCGTCACCGACGCCTGGGTGCGGGTCGGGGCCCTGGTCCGGCACGCCGGCCTCGAGCGCCACGACGAGGCGTTCGCCGCACTCCCCCTCCTGCGGCAGGCCCTGCGCAACGTCGCCCACCCGGCGATCCGCAACCGGGGGACGACCGTCGGGTCGATCGCCCACGCCGACCCGGCCGGGGAGATGCCGTCGGTGGTGGTGCTGACCGACGGGGTCATCGAGGCGGTCGGGCCGAACGGACGGCGCGAGATCGCGGCATCCGACTTCTTCGAGGGGCCACTCGAGACGACCCTGGCCCACGACGAGCTCGTCGAGGCGGTGCGGTTCGGCCGGTTCGCCCCCGGCACCCGCACGGCCTTCGTCGAGTCCAGCCGCCGGCACGGCGACTACGCCCTGGCCGGGGTCGCCGTGGCCGTCGAGGTGGCTGACGGGCTGGTCGTCTCCGCATGCGCGGCCTTCGTCTCCGTCACCCCGGTGCCGACGGTGCTCGACCTGACCCCGGTGCTGGGCGGCCGAGATGCCGCGGCGCCCGCTCCGGACGAGGTCGTCGACGCGGTGCGAGCCTTCGTCGACCCCGAGGGCGACATCCACGCGAGCGCGGACTACCGCCGCATGCTGGCCGGCGAGCTCACCCGACGCGCCCTCGCGCGCACGGGCGCCCCGGCATCCACCGACCAGGAGGGCGCCGCGTGAGCGAGCCGACGACCGACACGACCCCCGAGCAGCTGCTCCGGATCACCCTGCGCGTCAACGGGGTGACGCGCACGGCATCCGCGCCCGCTCGCCGGCTGCTGTCCGACTTCCTGCGCCACGACCTCGGCCTCACCGGCACCCACGTCGGCTGCGAGCACGGGGTGTGCGGCGCGTGCACCGTGCTCGTCGACGGCCAGCCCATGCGCGCCTGCCTCATGTTCGCCGTCAGCGCCCAGCGGCACGAGGTGACGACGATCGAGGGGATCGGTAACGACCCCGAGCACCTCAGCCCCGTGCAGCAGGCCTTCACCGAGTGCCACGCCCTGCAGTGCGGGTTCTGCACACCGGGTTTCGTCACGACGATCACCGCCTACCTCGAGGACCACCCCGACCCGACGCCCGAGGAGGCACGCGAGGCGATCTCGGGGAACCTGTGTCGCTGCACCGGGTACCAGAACATCGTCTCCGCGGTCTGCCGCGCAGCCGAGATCCGCCGCGAGGGGGGCACCCCGTGAGCACGCGACAGTTCGGCGAGCGCGTCCAGCGCCGCGAGGACCCCCGCCTGCTCACCGGGAACGGGCGCTACCTCGACGACCTCGGCCGCGGGGCACTCGCAGCGGCCTTCGTGCGCAGCCCGCACGCCCACGCGCGCATCGTCGACATCGACATCGACGACGCGTGGGAGGTCGAGGGCGTCGAGGCCATCTACACCTGGGACGACCTGACCGGACGCGTCGCCGAGCCGCTGCCCGTGCTCATCCCGCACCCTGCGCTCACCCATGCCCGCACCGGCTACTGCCTGGCCAGGGACGAGGTCAACCACGTCGGTGAGGCCGTCGTCATGGTGGTCGCCCGCGACCGCTACCTGGCCGAGGACGCGGCCCAGCGCATCCGCGTCACCTACGAGAACCTGCCCGTCGTCGTCGGCATCGAGCGCGCTCGGGCCGGTGAGGCGCTCGTGCACGACGACGTCCCCGGCAACATCGCGGCCCACCTCCTCGAGGAGGTCGGTGACGTCACCGCCGCGATGGCGGCTGCACCGCGCACCCTGACCCTCGACCTCGAGATCGAGCGCAGCGCGTGCATGCCGATGGAGGGCAAGGGTGTCCTCGCCCGCTGGGATGCCGACGAGCAGTCGCTGCGGCTCCACTCCTCCACCCAGACCTCCACCGGGGTGCGCGCCGCCGTCGCCGCCAAGCTCGGGATGCCGCTGGCCAAGGTCGAGTGCATCGCCCCCGACGTGGGCGGCGGCTTCGGGGTCAAGATCATGCACCCGTGGCCCGAGGAGGTGCTCGTCCCGTGGGCGGCCCGCCTGCTCGGCCGCGACGTGAAGTGGACCGAGGACCGCCGCGAGCACTTCATCTCGAGCTCGCACGAGCGGGGGCAGGTGCAGGAGGTGACGGTCGGGTTCGACGACGAGGGCCGCATCCTCGCCCTCGACGTGCGCTTCTGGCACGACAACGGCGCCTACACCCCGTACGGCATCATCGTGCCGATCATCACGGCGACCCAGCTGCTCGGCCCCTACAAGCCCGGCGCCTACCGGGTGGAGTTCTGGTCGCTGTTCACCAACACCGTGCTCGTGACGCCGTACCGGGGCGCCGGCCGCCCCCAGGGCTGCTACGCGATGGAGCGCACGATGGATGCCGTCGCGGCTCGCCTGGGCCTGGACCGGGCGGAGGTGCGTTCGCGCAACTTCATCCAGCCCGAGGAGATGCCCTACGACCACGGGCTGATGTTCCAGGACGGCCGGCCGCTGAAGTACGACTCCGGCGACTTCCCGGCCTCGCTGGCCAAGCTCACGTCGCTCGTCGGCTGGGACGACTTCGCGGCGTACCGCGAGCAGGCGGCATCCGAGGGGCGTCGGGTCGGCATCGGCATCGGCTGCTACGTCGAGGGAACGGGGGTGGGTCCCTACGAGGGTGGGCACGTCCACGTGGAGACGAGCGGCCGGGTCAACGTCGCAACCGGGCTCACCACCCAGGGGCAGGGCCACCAGACGATCCTCGCGCAGATCGTGGCCGACGAGCTCGGGGTGCGGATCGAGGACGTCCACGTCACGACGGGCGACACCCGGCGGATGGCGTATGCCGTGGGCACCTTCGCCTCGCGCGGAGCGGTCATGTCCGGCAACGCCGTGGCGCTGGCGGCCCAGGTCGTGCGGGCCAAGGCGCTGCGCATCGCCGCCGACGCCCTCGAGGTGTCTGCCGACGACCTCCAGATCGAGGACGGTGTCATCTCGGTGAAGGGGGCGCCGGGTACGTCCATCGACCTGTCGACGGTGGCCGTGCTCTCGAACCCGCTGCGGTACGCCTTCGACGAGTCGTCCAAGGCGGCCACGCAGTTCGCCGGCACCTTCGACCCCGACAAGCCACCGGTCGCCGACGACGAGGAGCCGGGGCTCGAGGGGCAGGACTTCTACTCCCCCACCCAGGCGACCTTCGCCAACGGCATGCACGCGGCGATCGTCGAGACCGACCCGGTCACCGCCGAGATCCGCATCC
>DATIAB010000315.1:0-19618 GCA_035458265.1 Ornithinibacter sp.
GCGCCGGCAGCATGTCGCCAACCGGGATGTCGCGGACCCGCAGCAGCCGGAGGGCGATGCCGGCGAGCATCAACCCGCCGGTGGCCGTGAGCGCCGAGATGTGGGCGTCGGGCACGAGGTCGCCGAGCAGCACTCCCACGACGGTCAGGGCCCCCTGGACCACGAGCACCGACACGGCCGAGAGCATCACCCCGACCCCGAAGCTGGCCGCGAACGCCAGCGCCGCGAAGCCGTCGAGCACCGCCTTGAGCGCCAGCTGGTCGATGCCGCGACCGAGACCGTCGTTGAGGGAGCCGAGGATGGTCAGGGGCCCCACGCAGAACAGCAGGGATGCCGTGAGCCAGCCCTCGATGAACCGCTCGCGGGCGGCGTGGTCGGTGCCTCCCTCGCTGCTCCACCGGCGCGAGACCCAGCCCTGGATCGTGCCGGCCAGCCCTTCGAGGCGGTCCTCGATGCGCAGCATGGAGCCGGTGATCGAGCCGATGAGCAGCGACCCGAGCACGATGAGTACGGGGAAGCCCGAACCGACGGCACTGCGCAGCGCGGTGTCGGTGACGGCCATCGCGGACAGGCCCGCGACGAGGAGGGTCACGAGGCCCAGGACGTCGGTCACGACCGACCGGGTGTGCTCGCGCAGGCGGTGCCCGACGGCCATCCCGAGACCGGCTCCGATGAGCACGGTGAGGACGTTGAGGACGGTGCCGGCACCGGGGAAGAGCGAGGTCACCGCCGCAGCCTACGAGGGTTCTCCACAGGTACCGACCCGGGGGTTCCCCACGGACCGCAGGGGGGCTAGGGTCGGGTGCTTGGGAGGGAACCCCTTTGCCCGGGGCGCGATGGCGCCGGGCCAGACGCAGACGGAGGCGACGTGGCCAGACGCACCGTGGACGTGGGCCTGGTTGACCGTGAGGACCTCCGGGACGTCATGGGCCTGTGGCTGGCCGCACGCGTGGACTCCGGGTCGAGCAAGGAGGCTGCCGGCCGTGCGCTGACCGACGGTCGACTCAGCACGGCGCTGCGCCGGCCGGGCGTGCACTCGTTCGTCGCCCGCATCGACGGCGAGCCCGTCGGGTATGCCATTGCCTCCGAGAACCCCTTCGGCCTCAGCCCGCAGGCCGAGCTCGCGATCGAGCAGCTCTGGGTGGGGCCCGACGCCCGTCGCCACGGGGTGGCCAAGTCGCTGCTCGCCGCCGTGCTGTCCACCGCCGAGCGGGCCGGCTGCGAGATCGTCGTCTCGAACGTGCCGACGGCCAGCCGGGACGCCAACCGGTTCTTCGCCCGTCTCGGGTTCGCGTCGGTCATCACGCGCCGCGTGGTCTCCACCAGCGCGCTGCGGCGCAAGCTCGCACCGGAGAGCGTCGAGACCGGGCACGAGCTGCTCCGCCGTCGACGCTCGTTGCGCAGCCGTGCCTTCCCGGCCGCGTCCCGCCAGTTCTGACCTCGACTTTCCCTCCCCATGAGGCAAGCCCGAGGTTCGCCGGGGTTGTCCTCCCCCGCGAACCTCGGGTTTGCCTTGTCCAGCGAAGCCGTGGGACTACTCAGGCGCCGGGTGCGGCATCCCGGATGAGGCACGTGATCCGGCTCGTGCACGTGCGCGCGCCCGTGTCGTCGGTGACGACGATCTCGTAACAGGCCAGCGTGCGCCCGAGCGAGAGGGCGGTGGCCGTGCCGGTGACCAGGCCCGAGCGCGCCGCACGGTGGTGCGTGGCGTTGATGTCCAGGCCGACGACGGCCTTGCCCGGCCCGGCGTGCAGCGCCGCCCCGATCGAGCCGAGGGTCTCCGCGAGCACGACGGACGCCCCCCCGTGGAGCAGCCCGTAGGGCTGGGTGTTGCCCTCGACCGGCATCGTCGCGACGAGTCGCTGGGCGGACGCCTCGAGGACCTCGATGCCCATGCGGTGCATGAGCGAGTTGGGGTTCATCGCCCGCAGCGCCTCGACACCCGCCATGTGGTCGGTGGGGTGCTCGGGGGTGCGGTCGAGGGACTTCGGGCGGTCGGGGCTGTCGGTCATGGTGGATAGGCTGCCACGCGTGAAGCTCCTCCTCCTCGACGGACACTCGCTGGCCTACCGTGCCTTCTTCGCCCTGCCTGCGGAGAACTTCTCCACGAGCACCGGCCAACACACGAATGCCGTCTACGGCTTCACGTCGATGCTCATCAACGTGCTGCGCGACGAGGCCCCGACGCACGTCGGCGTCGCCTTCGACGTCTCGCGCAAGACCTTCCGGGCGACCGAGTACCCGGAGTACAAGGCGGGGCGCTCCGCGACACCGACCGAGTTCACCGGCCAGATCCCCCTGCTGCACGAGGTGCTCGACGCCCTGCGCATCCGCCACGTCGGCATCGAGGGCTTCGAGGCCGACGACGTCATCGCCACACTCACCCACCGCGCCGTCGAGCAGGGCCACGACGTGGTCATCTGCACGGGTGACCGCGATGCCTTCCAGCTCGTCTCCGACAAGGTGACGCTGCTCTACCCGGTGCGAGGGGTCTCCGAGGTGTGGAGGATGGACCCCGCGGCGGTGACCGAGAAGTACCTCGTGCCGCCCGAGCGCTACAGCGACCTCGCCGCCCTCGTGGGTGAGTCGAGCGACAACCTGCCGGGCGTCCCGGGTGTCGGGCCCAAGACGGCCGCCAAGTGGCTGGGGCTGTACGGGAACCTCGAAGGCGTCGTCGCCCACGTCGACGAGATCACGGGCAAGGCCGGCGAGAACCTGCGCGCCCACCTCGACGGTGTGCTGCGCAACCGCCGGCTCAACAAGCTCGTCGACGACCTCGACCTCCCCCTCACGGTCGACGACCTCGAGCGCAGGTCCTGGGACCGCGAGGAGGTGCACCAGGTCTTCGACGGGCTGGAGTTCCGGGTGCTGCGCGACCGACTGTTCGCGACCTTCGAGGTGGAGGCCGACGAGGTCGAGGGTGGCTTCGAGCTGCAGGGCGAGGTCGTCACCGCCGACGGTCTCGCGCTCCGGTTCGGCGACGGAGCCCACGGTCGTCGGCTACCTCACGGCGTCGTCGTCGTCGGCCACTACCGCGCCGGATCGGGGGATGCCGGTGCCGTGGCCCTCGCGGGCACGGACGGCGCGACCGCCTACCTGGACCTCACGACACTGACCCGAGAGCAGGAGGACGTGCTCGCCGACTGGCTCGCCGACGCCGAGGCGCCCAAGGTGCTCCACGACGCGAAGGAGCAGCTCCAGGCGCTGTCCACACGGGGGCTGCCGCTGGCGGGCGTCACCTCGGACACCGCGCTGGCCGCCTACCTCGTACGCCCGGACCAGCGCTCCTACGACCTCGAGGACCTCGTCGTGCGTCACCTCGGCCGTGAGCTGAAGGCCGAGCAGGCCGGCAGCGACCAGGGGATGCTCGACTTCGCCACCGACGAGGACACCGCAGCGCGCGACGCGATGGTGCGCGCCCGGGCGGTTCTCGAGCTGTCCGAGGTGCTGGGCAAGCGGCTCGAGGAGACCGGGGGCACCGAGCTGCTGCGCGACCTCGAGCTACCGCTCGTCGACATCCTCGCGCGCATGGAGCGCACCGGGATCGCGGTCGACGAGGACGCCCTCACAGCCCTCGAGGCGGACTTCGCGGCGAAGATGCGCCAGGCCCAGCTGGACGCGTTCGACGCCATCGGTCGCTCCGACGTCAACCTCGGCAGCCCCAAGCAGCTTCAGGAGGTGCTCTTCGACCAGCTCGGCATGCCCAAGACCAAGCGCACCAAGACCGGGTACACCACGGATGCCGACGCGCTCGCCGACCTCTTCGCCAAGACCGAGCACCCGTTCCTCGAGGCACTGCTGCGCCACCGCGACACCAGCCGCCTGCGGGTCACCGTCGAGGGGCTCATCAAGTCGGTGGCCCCCGACCGGCGCATCCACACGACGTACATCCAGACCATCGCGGCCACCGGTCGGCTGAGCTCGACCGACCCGAACCTGCAGAACGTCCCGATCCGCACCGAGGAGGGCCGCCGCATCCGCGAGGTCTTCGTCGTCGGCGAGGGGTTCGAGTCCCTGATGTCGGCCGACTACAGCCAGATCGAGATGCGGATCATGGCGCACCTGTCGGGCGACGCGGGGCTCATCGAGGCCTTCCGCACCGGTGAGGACCTCCACCGGTTCGTCGGCGCCCGGGTGTTCGGCGTCGAGCCCGAAGACGTCACCGCAGCCATGCGCAGCAAGGTCAAGGCGATGAGCTACGGCCTCGCGTACGGGCTGTCGGCGTTCGGCCTGTCCAAGCAGCTGACCATCTCGACGAGTGAGGCCCAGGCCCTCATGGACGAGTACTTCTCCCGTTTCGGCGGCGTGCGCGACTACCTGCGGCAGGTCGTCGTCGAGGCCCGCGCCACCGGGTACACCGCGACGATGCTCGGTCGGCGCCGCTACCTGCCCGATCTCATGAGCGACAACCGGCAGCGCCGCGAGGGTGCCGAGCGGATGGCGCTCAACGCCCCGATCCAGGGGTCGGCCGCCGACATCATCAAGCTCGCCATGAAAGGTGTCGATGCCGCGTTGCGCAGTGAGGGGCTCACGTCGCGCATCCTGCTCCAGGTGCACGACGAGCTGGTGCTCGAGGTGGCACCGGGGGAGCGCGAGGTGCTCGAGGCCCTCGTGCGCCGCGAGATGGGTGCGGCGGTCGCGATGGACGTGCCGCTAGACGTCAGCGTCGGGGTCGGCCGCTCCTGGCACGACGCCGCTCACTGACGCCCCACGGCAGCGCCCGCACGTCCTCAGCCCGGTCGGTCAGGGGGCGGCAGGTCGACCTGTTCGTCGTCGCCGCGAAGCGGCGCATCGAGGCTGTCAGCCTCGATGGCATCGGACCAGGTGACCCACACCAGGAGGGCGAGCAGGACGGCATCCACGGTGAGCACGAGCAGGAGCAGTCCGTGGCCGGTCGCGATGAGCGGCAGGCCGGCCACGACCAGTGCGAAGGCCCCCCAGATCCACCACACGGCACGCCGGTGCGTGCGGGCCAGAGCGGTCTGCACCAGAAGCTGGATCATCGCGGTCACGGTGCCGAGCACGGCGAAGAGCCACAGGTCGTCCGCGACGGCGGAGTACGCCTCACCCCCGACGAACACGAGGGCAAGGTCAGGTGCCAGAAGGGTGGCTCCGACGGCCACGAGGCCGATCGCGAGAATCACGGCGAGTCCCAGCAGGTGCAGGTGGCGGTGGCCCGCCCGACGGGCGAGGGCCGGGAAGGCCATCACGGTGACGAAGGTCGGGAGGAACAGCACGGCCTTGCTGAGGATCAGGCCCGAGGCGTAGGTGCCCGCCTCGTCGGCAGGCAGGGCCACCCGGGCTGCGAAGACGTCGACCTGGGTGAGGGCGAAGAACGCGAGCAACGTGTGTGAGTCATGGGCGACCTCACGCAGGAGTCCGACAGGTGCTCGGACACGGGCCGGGGCCGGGGCTGCCACCGCGGGACCAGGGACCGTCGTCAACGGGGCCCGGGTCAGTCGGTGGCCCACGAGGATCGGCACGAGAGCACCGAGGGCCACCCCGGTCATGGCGCCGAGCGGCGTCGGCCACAGGGCGATCGCGACGCCACCGACGAGCAACCGGCCGGCACCCATCGCGACGCTGAGCAGCGCGAAGGAGCGCCAGTCCCGTCGCCCTTGGAGGATGCCGAGCTGGGCGCCCGTCACCGTGAGGGCGGCTGCCGTCACGGCGACGGTGGCAGCGGTGAGCCAGCTGTCCAGGCGCAGGACAGCCGAAGCGACTGGGGAGAGCGCCAGGCAGATCATCCCGAGCACCAGGGCAGCACGCCGTGCCGTCGCGAGCATCGTGGACTCGACCGTGGGCCCGTCCCGTTGGGCCACGCGCCTGGCGGTCGTCGCCTGGACACCGAGTGCGAGGACGTTGACCACCAGCACCACGCCCATGAGGGCGGCCACGGCCGAATACGCCTCGGGGCCGAGACGGCGGGCAGCCAGCAGCGTGAACAGGTACACCGCGGCATTCATCACCGTGGTGCCGACGGCGACGAGCGACGCCCCGCGGGCGATCGCTGCTCGTCTGGTCCACATCGACACGCGCGTCAATGTACTGCTCGGTAACCGTCGCTGCCGCCAACTAGGGTGACGCGGTGTCCTCCGAGGCTTCACCACAGCCCGCCGGCTCCGGCCGTGCACCGGTCCTTGCCGCGATGGTCTCGGCCAGCCTCGCAACCATCCTCGTGCTCTCGGGGGTGACCGGCCGCGGCCAGCGACTGGTGCGCGACTTCGTGGCGGTGCCGGAGCCGGTAGCCCCCCAGTCGCTCCTGCCCACGACCGCCGCAGAGCTGCGGGCCTGGCCCTTGGATGCCGTGTCCTGGGCGGCATCCGCGGTGGTGCCGACCGGCGTGCAACAGCAACTCCTCCTCGTCGCCGCACTGGCCCTGGCCGGCATCGGCACCGGGCTCGTCGTGCGTCGTGCCGGCGCAGCCGCCGCCGCATCGGCCGCATGGCTGGCGGTGTGGAACCCCTATGTCACTGAGCGGCTGCTGCTCGGGCACGGACCCACTCTCCTGGGCTATGCCTCCCTCCCCTGGATCATCCTCGTCCTGCGGTCGAACCTCAGGCCAGCTCATCGGATGGTCCTGCTGGTCGTCGTGGCGATCCCCGCGGCGCTCACTCCGTGGGGCAGCGTCATGGCCCTGGTCACGGCGGTGCTGGCCGACCTGTCGCGCGGGGATCGCAGTGCCGCCCGGGCGGCAGGCGTCGCTGCGGTGGGCGCGGCATGGTGCCTCCCGTGGGCCCTGCCTGCCGTCCTGGTGGGAGGAGTACCTGCCGACCCCGACGGCCCGGTTGCGTTCGCGCTCGCCGACGACTCCGGGCTCGGCCCATGGGCCTCCGCCCTGATGGGTGGTGGGGTGTGGGCGACGGGCGCGCGGCCGCTGTCGCGGTCCGACCCGATCGCCCTGGCCAGCTCACTGGCTCTGCTCGGATGTGCCGTCGCCGCCGTGGTCGGCCTCGCGCTCGCCGCCCGAAGAGCAGGCTCGAAGTCGCGTCCAGCCATGACGGCGGCCGTGGTCTCGCTGGTGCTGCTGGTCGGTCCCTCGACGGTGGGCTGGTGGGCGTCGGGACCGGGCCTTGAGGTGATGTCCGCCCTCCAGCAGGTGCCGGGCATGGCACTCTTTCGTGACCAGCACCGGATGCTCGCGCCCGGGGTGCTCACGCTGGCCGTGCTGGTGGGCCTGGCCGTGGGATGGGTGGCCCGACACGGTGGGCGGACGGCATCCGGCCTGGGGTGTGTCCTCGTCGTCGCCCTGTCGGTGGCTTCGGTGCCCGACCTGCCGAGCAGCGTGCGCGCGGACTACCGCGCCGTGACGTACCCGGCGGACTGGGCGGATGCCGTCAGCTCGCTCGACGATGGTTCGACGGCCCCCACGGTGCTGTCCCTTCCGTGGCAGCCGTTGCGCGCGCCGGGCTGGGCCGGTGACCCGCCGTTCCTCGACCCGCTGCCCCGTGCCGTCAGGGGAACCGTGCTCACGAGCACGGAACTGACCGTGCAGCGCGACGGAAGGACCATCGTCGTGGACGACGCACCGCTGGGGGAGGACTGGGCCGACGGCTCGGTGACCTCCGACAGCCTGCGCCGCCACGGGGTCACCCACGTCATGGAGTGGCTCGGCTCGCCCGGCGCCCTGGCACGCAGTCGCGACGGGTGGCGCCTCGTGCACTCGGGTCCGTCCTTCACCGTCTGGGACGTCACCGCCGCGCGATGAGGCTCAACCCTGCACAGCCAGGGGCTCGTGACACGCTACGATGGCGCTACTGCCCAGTAGGAGAGGTCCACCACGCATATGTCTGCCACCACCACCGACGAGCGCGGCCGGTCGCGCCGTTCGGGGCTCATCCTCCTCGGCGTGAGCCTGCTCGCCGGTCTCGGCATGGCCTTCGCGGCTGCCACGACCATCGTCTCCTCCAACGGCCCTCAGGACTCGACCGCGGTCGTCGAGGGTCAGCAGACGATCATTCCCCCGGGCGAGCTCCTCAACTACGGCGGCTGACCCCCCGCGCGCGTTCCTGACGCACCTCGTGAGGGACGACGGCATCGGTCCCTGCCTCGACGGGCAGGCCGGCTGCGCGATCCGCGAGCAGTGACCCCCAGGCCTGCACTGAGCGCGCCCACGTGAACTGGGCTGCGTGTTCGATCGCCGCCGTGCCGAGCGCGTCACGGACCGCAGGGTCCGACAGCAGGTGGTCCACGGCTGCAGTGAGGCCTTCGAGGTCGTCGACGAGCATCCCGGTCCGGCCGTCGACGATCGACTCCGACAGGCCCCCCGCCCCGGTGTACGCCACGGTGGGCGTCCCGTGCGACGCCGCCTCGACGACGCTGAGCCCCCAGCCCTCCTTGACGCTCGGCGCCAGTGCCACCCACGCAGCCGAGAGCTCGGCGTGCTTGGTCCGTTCGTCCACGAATCCGAGAATGTCGACGCGATCCCCGACCCCGAGGGCCAGCGCCTCCTCGCGCACCCTGGAGCTCCACCACCCGTCGCCGACGATGCGCAGCCGAAGATCCGGGTGACGTGTCTTCAGTCGTGCGGTCACCGTGAGGGCGTGCTCGATGCGCTTGTGGGGCACGACCCGCCCGAGCACGACGATGCGAGGTTCGGGATGCCGGGGTCCGCTGTCGGTGGGCGCCGGGTCGGTGCCGTTGTGGATCACCGCGATGGCACCCGGGGCGACGCCGAGCTCGACCAGCTCGTCGCGGGTGCGCTGCGAGACGGCGACGTACTGCAGCCCGCGGAACGCCCGGGGCGCGACCCGGGACTCGAGGGCCCACCCAACGCGCGCAGGCACCGGCCCGAACACGATCGGCCACTGCTCGCGGTGCACGTGGTGCACGAGCACGACGACGGGCGTCCTCGTGGCGGCTCGAGCCCAGAAGGGGACGCCGTTCTGCGTGTCGACGACGACGTCGAACCTGCTCTCGGTGCGCTCCAGGGACCTGAGTCGCCGCAGGCTCGCGCCGTAGACGCCGAGACGGCCACCCTGGCGCAGGACGCGGACGCCGTGGCGCCGCTCCTCGCCCGCGGCCCCGGGATGGGCCGCGCACAGCATGGTGACGTCGTGTCCGGCAGCCGCCAGCCCTTCGCACACGGTCTCGGCGTACTTCTCGGCACCCCCACCCTCGGGATGTGTAGAGTCTCGCCAGTTCAAGAAGGCAATGCGCACGTGGGCTCTTTCCTCAACGACCGGAGACGGATGCTACCCCAGGACCAGGCCCTGCACCGGGCGGTCGGGGAGCGGGCGTCCCTGCGCCGATCGGTCGACCTGTTCAGGGCCTTTCGGGTCGAGCAGACCGACCCAGCCCGCTTCTACGGTGCTCTCGCCAGTGACTCGGTCGACCTGCTCCGGCGGTGGACGCCACTGCTGGATCGCAGCGTCCTCGACATCGGGGGAGGGCCGGGCTACTTCGCCGACGCCTTTGCCGGCGCCGGCGCTTGGTATGCCGGACTCGAGCCGGATGCCGGTGAGCTCACCGCCCGCGGCGGAGTGGCCGGGAACACCGTCCGGGGCTCGGGTCTGGACCTGCCGGTGTCCGACGGCAGTGTCGACATCGCCTTCTCGAGCAACGTCCTCGAGCACGTGCCGGACCCCGTGCGGATGGCCGAGGAGATGCTGCGGGTCACCCGCCCGGGAGGGCTGGTGTTCCTGTCGTGGACGCCGTGGCTGTCCCCGTGGGGTGGTCACGAGACCTCCCCGTGGCACTATCTCGGTGGGCGACGCGCGGCCGACCGGTACGAGCGGCGTCACGGCAGGCGCCCCAAGAACGACGTCGGCAGGTCACTCTTCCCGTGCCCTGTCGGGCCGATGGTCCGCTGGGCTCGCGAGGTCGAGGCCAGCGGGCGCGCCGACGTGCTGGACCTCTTTCCGCGGTACCACCCCTGGTGGGCGCACTGGATCATGGCCGTGCCCGGCCTGCGTGAGGTCGTGAGCTGGAACGCCGTGATCGTCCTGCGCCGGGTATGAAGGGCGAAGTGACGGGAGTGGCGCCGGTCACGGCCGACCGGACAGACAGCGTCGTGTGGAGGGTTCGACTGCTCGCCGCAGTTCTTCTCCTTGCTGCCGTTGCCTTCCGCCAGGCGGGCGGCCTCATCGTGCCGGACACCAAACTCGACCTCACCGCGAACCCAGGTGCGTTTCTCGCTCGCGCCCTGCATATGTGGGACCCCTCAGGTGCCTTCGGCCAGCTCCAGAACCAGGCGTATGGCTATCTCTTTCCGGTAGGGACTTTCCATTGGGTGCTGGACTTCGCCGGGGTGCCCGACTGGGTGGTGCAACGACTGTGGTGGACGACCGTGCTCTCCGTCGCCTTCCTCGGGGTGTGGCGGCTGGCGGGGGCCATGGGACTGGGATCGCCCTGGGCGCGGTATGTCGCGGCACTGCTCTACGCGCTCGGCCCGCGGTTCCTGTCCGAGGTCGCCGTGACCTCGGTGGAGGTGTGGCCGATGGCCGTTGCTCCATGGGTCCTCCTGCCACTTGTGGTGCCGGAGTCCAGGACGTGGCGTTGGCGGATCACCCGCTCGGCACTCGCATTTGGTGCGATCGGTGGGGTGAACGCGGTCGCGACCGGCGCGGCGCTCGTGCTTCCGACCGTGTGGTTTGCGACACGACGGGATGCGAAGGAGTCTGCTGTCGCGTTCCTCGTGTGGTTCTCGGCCGTCATCACGGTGTCCGTCTGGTGGCTCGGCCCGCTCATTCTGCTCGGTGGCTACAGCCCGCCCTTTCTGGACTGGATCGAAAATGCCGCCGTGACGACGGCCTTCGCGAGCCCTTTCGAGGCGCTACGCGGCACCACGCCATGGTTGAACTACCTCACCGGTTCTGGCGGTCCGGCCTGGCCCGGCGGCTGGCAGTTCGTCACCCTGCCTGCTCTGATCGTGGCGTCGAGCATGCTCGCCGCAGCGGGCCTTGCAGGCATTCGCCTGGCGCCGCGGCCGCATCGTGCGTTCTTGGCAGCCTCACTGCTCGTCGGTCTGGCTCTCGTGACGGCTGGCCACGTGGGAGTCGCGGCGTCGCCTGCCGCTGAACCACTTCAAGAGCTTCTGGACGGTGCGTTGGCCCCGTTCAGGAACACCCACAAGTTCGAGCTCGTGGTGCGATTGCCGCTCGCCCTTGCCGTTGCGGTTGCCCTGACACGACTTGCAGCATGGGCACGGCGCCTTGGGCTGGCGTCCTGGCTACCACCGGTGGCGGCGGCCTCGGCGGTCGCCCTGCTGGCCGCGCCTGCCATCAATGGCGGCATTGCTCGGCCCGAGGGGTATCCGGTGCTTCCCGGATACTGGCGTGACGCTGCGGCATGGCTCGACGCCCAGGAGGAGGCGGGAACCGTCCTTGTCGTCCCAGCCGCGGGTTTCGGCGACTTCGTGTGGGGCTCGACGAAGGACGACCCGCTGCAGGCGCTGTCGACTCGTGCCTTCGCCGTTCGCGACGCCGTACCGCTCGGTTCGGCCGGCGCTACCAGGTGGCTGGACGACGTGGAACGCAACCTTCAGTCGGGGACGGGTGGAGTGGCGTTGCGGACCGCACTCCGCACGGCAGGCGTCGGGCACGTCCTCGTACGCAACGACCTGAGAGCGGATGCCGTCGACTTCGCTGGGGGACACGGGCTACGAGTGCACGACGCATTGGACACTGCGGGCCTTGAGAGGGTGGCGACGTTCGGCCCGCCGATGGGCTCGCCTCCTGGGCTGCCACTGGAGTCGTCCGAGGACACGGTCGACCAGCGCACTCGCCTCGCCTACCCCTCCGTCGAGGTGTTCGCCGTGGGCCCGGCCGACGGCGCTTCGGTTGTCAAGGGGGCCGAGGTGGTACTCGTCGATGGTGGCGCCGAGGACGTGGCCGACGCGCTCGCGGTTGTCGAAGGATCGCGCACAGCGGTGGTGGGATCGGACATCGCGGCGCTCCCCGAGGAGTTGCGTCGGACCAGCACGCAGGTGCTCACCGATGGCAATCACGACCGAGAGGTCTTCTTCGGCCGTGCCTTCAACAACACCTCCTCCGTGCTCGCCTCCGAGGATGTCCGCCGTACGGGCCGGGAGGTGGACGACTTCGTCGCGGATCCTGCCGCGGTGGAGACGATCCGCAGCCCCGAAGGTGACCTCGCACACGTCACGGCCTCGTCGTCCGCGTCGGACGCAAACGCATCCTTGCGACTCGGCCCCGGGTACGGTCCGCAGGCTGCGGTCGACGGCGACCTCGCGACGGCGTGGGTGTCCGGAGCGTACGGCTCATCCGTCGGGGAGTGGATATCGCTGGAATTCGCGGCCGCCCGTCAGGTGTCGGGTCTGACACTGGCGCTCCAGCCCTTGCCGAGGCGGGTGGCCACACCATCCGAGGTCCGGCTCGAGACGGACACCGGGACAGCCACGTCGCGGCTCCTGCCTGGGGACGGCGCCCAGCGGGTCGCCGTCCCCGCGGGCGTGACCACGAAGCTACGCGTGATCGTGACAGCAACAACTGAGGGCGACGGCGCCAACGGCGTCGCCATCGCGGAGGTGGCCGTGCCCGGAGTCGATCTCGGGACTCGGCTCATGGTGGGCTCCACCGCCGTTCGGGCTCCTGATGTCGTCCTCGTTCGCCGCGCAGAGGAGGGACGCCTGGACTGTGCCTGGGTCGTTGACCGGCCGCTGTGCACCGGACTGACCGGGCGGCAGCCGGAGTCCGAGAGCGGTCTTCGACGGTCGTTCACCATGACACAGGGCCTCACCGGGACCATGACCGGGGAGGTCGTCGCGAGACCGGGCGCGGCCGTGGAGCGACTGCTCGCTGGCATGACGGCAGTGGAGGTCACGGCAAGCAGCCGTGCCGTCCACGAGCCCGCAGCGAGGCCGGCCGCAGCCATGGACGCGGACCTCGGCACCGGGTGGGTCGCGGCGGCTGGCGACGAGTCACCGTCGTTGACCTTGCGCCTGCCACGGACCATCCGCGCCGACCGGATCCAGCTTCAGCGGGATGCCTTCCTCGCCGCATCAGCCCCGAAGCGCGTGAATGTCTCGCTCAACGGCCGCAGCCCCATGGACCTTGTTGTCGATGAGGAGGGCTACCTCAGATGGCCTTTCCAGAACGTCCGCACCATTGAACTGCAGTTCACCGAATCCACACCGCTCCGGTCGACCGACTCGGCCAGCGGATTCGTCAACGTCCTACCAGTCGGCATCTCTGAGGTTCTGGTCCAGGGAATCGACCCACGAGGGCCGCTGCGCCCGCGGGACTCCACGGGGGCCACGTGCGGGTTCGGACCAGAGCTCACCGTCGGCGACCGGCAGTACTCGACCACCGTGGCCGGGACCGCCAGCGACCTGCTGCAGGGCCGCCCGTTGCGCTGGGAGGTCTGTGGGGAAGGCGAGGTGGTCATTCCGGCGGGTGAGGTGGCGGTTCACGCCGCATCGACGGAGGAGTTCACTCCGATGTCGCTGCAGGTGACGAGCTCACGGCTCCAGGAGACAGCTCTTGGTGGTGGGGGAGCCATTGCTCCCACCGCGGGGATCGACAGGTCCTCAGCTGTCGTGCCGATGATGCGGCCGGACCCGACCACCCTGGTGGCGGAGGTGCCGTCCGCGAGCGAGCCGACGCTGTTGGTCATCCCTCAGAACCACAGCGAGGGGTGGCAGGCGCACGACGAGGATGGCTCTGAACTGACCCCGGTGAGAATGAACGGGTGGCAGCAGGGCTGGGTGCTCCCGGCGGGTGGGGATCGCACGGTCACCGCCACGTTCGCACCGGATAAGGCATATCGCATGTTTCTCGGGGGTGGCGCGCTCCTGGTGCTGCTCGTCGTCGTCCTCACGCTCTGGCCAGCCACCCACAGCGGCAGCCCTTTGCTCGCGGCTCGCCGACCACGGGGATGGGGGTGGAACATCACTGTGCTGGCCGCGCTCGCGTGGATTGCGGGCCCTGTCGGGGCCCTGGCTGGGGGCGCCGCCCTGCTCCTGGTGACCCTCGTGCGCTCGCGGCGGACCGAAGGCGCAATGGTGGTGCTCCTTGCGGCCGTCGCGACAGTGCTCGTTGTCGCGGCGGCTCCCTGGCCCGAGTCGCGGGCCGCCGTCGACGACCCGCTGGTTCAGGTGATGGTGTTGACGGCCGTTGCTGTGGCGGTGCTCGCCTCCGGAGAGTTCGTGACCCCGGTCCTGCGCTGGCCCTGGCGGCCACGCCGCATGACCGGGCGCTCGACGGCGTAGTAGCTGACGGCGGCGACGACACATGTCACGGCCAGCGTCGGGACGTAGATCCGGAAGAAACCACCGGAGAAGATCTCGTACCCCATCGCGCGTTCCACCACCCCAAGAACGATGAGGTGGTAGCAGAAGATGCCATACGAGATGTCACCGAGGAACCTCGCCGTACGACCACCGAGTAGCCGCACTGAGGGAGGGTCGTGACCGTCGGAAGGCATGACGACACAGGGGAGGACGACGAGGGCGGCGACCACGGCATACAGAACGCTCTTGACCACCGCCTGCCCCGGGCTGGCCTGGGTCAGTGAGTAGGGACCCGCGACCGGGGAGATGAGCACGAGGAAGAGTGCGACCGCCAGCCCCCACACCGTGCCCGGGTGCGTTGCGACATCGTCCACCCAGGACGCGCCGACGACGCCGCCTGCCCGCCCGCTCCGCCAGAGCGCCAGCGCCATACCCAGGCCGAACCAGCCGATGTAACCGGGCAGCCAGAGAGCCTGCTGACCCTCGGGGTGCCACGCCGTGAACCCCATCCACGCGGCTCCGAGCAGGGGGGTCGACAGCAGCACCAACAGCCCGTTCCGCACGGATCCGGGTGTGGCGTGAGCACGGGTGAGGAGCCAGGCGATTGCAGGCAGGAGAAGGTAGAAGGCAGCCTCGGTGGCCAGGCTCCACATCTGGGTCAACCCCTGAGCGGCCAGGCCCGAGCCGTAGATCTGCGTCAGCGTTGCATGCCGGGCGTAGACCTGCAGCGCTTCTTCAGGCTGCTCCAGAAGCAGAGCAGCGGCGATGATGGCCAGCCAGAGTGCCGGAAGAATCCGCAAGGCCCGGTGCCACAGGTAGCTTCGCGTCGACGGCCTTTCGTCTTGACGAATCCACGCCTCTGCGTGCGGCCGAAACAGCAGGAAACCTGAGATGACGAAGAAGATCGCCACGCCGACATCCAGGCGCGAGAGCAGGCCGTTGAAGGTGCTGTTGAGGGCTGCGCCGCTGTGGAACCCCACGTGGGTGGTCAGGACGAAGAGGGCACCGAGTCCTCGGACGCCGTTGAGGCCGCCGAACTGTCGGCGAAATGGAGGCGGGATCGCGGGTCGGCTCATCGGGTTGCGGGGTTGCCCACCTGGACGTCGCCGACACACAGCTGCACGGACTCGTCGAGCCCATCGAGGGTGATCTCGTCGCCGCCGCCGACAAGCCTGACATACACCTCACCGAGCCCTTCGGCGAGCGTCACTTCCTGCGACGCGTCCCCGAGCCGGATGGTGGCTGAGGTGTCACCGTCGGCCAGGTAGCCGACGCGAACCGCCCAGCTCCACGGGAAAGCAGGGCTGCCGAGTGGGACGGTCACGCTCCCGTTCGTTGCGGTCCACCCGCACACGCCGGGCATCAGGTCCGGGGACGATGAGCCCTCGACGCGCATCGGCACGAACTGACCGGAAGGGTCGAGGTAGTACGGGTTGGAGAACTGCGTCCGCTCGCGAAGTGCGGCCCGCTGTGCGGGCGTCTGGACTGGTGCGATGAAGCGGCTGACGTAGTCGTACTCGGCGAAGATCGGTCCGACGATGTTGACGGGCAGTGCCGTGTCGAAGATCTCCGCGTCGGGGGGCAGCGTCGCCAGCGAGGTCCGGACGTTCTCCACGAACGCTCGGTGAGGGTTCGCAGAGCTGATGGCCGCGTACGAGTTCATCGCGTGCAACGACAGCAGCAGGATCACTCCCAGTCCGGCCGCCCCGGCGATGGTGCGAGATCGCTGCGGCCACTGTCGACGCACCGTGTCGGCAAAAGGTAGCCATGGGTTCCGCTCACCCACGAGCGGCATCAGCGCGGCTCCGACGGCGACGGCCAAGGGGACTGCGGCGTCTGCCAGATAACGGGTCTCCAGGGCCATGATGGGGCCACCGAGCGCGACGCGTCCGGCGACGAGGATCCCGAGGGAGAACCCGAGGTAGGTGAGGAGCGCACCCCAGTGCCGTGCCATTCGCCTGCGGGTCGCGAGGGACACCACGACGAATGCGATGGCGATCGCCAGGGCCAGCCAGTCGAAGAACCGGGGGGAGTCGACCAGCGCGCCACCGTATCCGACGGGCTGCCACCGCCAGGGCCCACCCACGCTGGCGGGGATCAGAGTGCGGAAGACGCTCAGGTAGGTGAAGTCCCACACCTGACCCATTGATGGCACGAAGAGTGAGGCTCGCCCTTCGTCCCTCGCCAACGAGACCAGGTAGATCGCCAGGTACGCGACGGTCGTCACCGTGTAGCCAGCCCAGATCAACGCGGTGGCTTTCGCCGATCGCCACAGTTCGGAGGCGATGAAGCGAACGTGGGGCTGGACCGCCAGGCTCAGGACGACGAGGTAGGGCAGCACGACCAAGGTCTTCTCGAACGACAGCAGTCCCACCACGAGCCAGGCCAATGCGGCGACCGCACTGCGTCGGCGTCCCGTGCGCAGGAACCTCACGTGGTGGCGGGTGACGCCAGCGACGGATGCCATGAGCGGAATCCAGATGATGGCCGCAGAGAGCCAGGTGGTGGCGGGAAGCGTCAGCGGGCTGAAACAGAAGAGCGCGAACGGCACCAGCGTCAGGCCGCGCCGCCCGAAGAGCTCGACGAGTAGGCGCCAGACGAGCACGAAAGCGATGAGCAGGCCGATCATGATCACCGCGACCGCCGCGCCCCAGTTCCACGGCGCAACGTGCGAAAGGGCCCACATGACCGCGAAACCAACCGGTTCAAAATGCCCCGTGTGCACGCGACCCAGGTAGTCCCAGCCAAATGGGGCCTCAACAGCACGTGACATCAGCATGAAGTCGTCGGTGATGAAGTAGCTGTCCCGCAGGACGTTCAGCCGCACCACGAGGGACACCACCAGGACGAGGAGGAACCCCGTGCGCACCGGGTCGCGGACGAGCCAGTGATCGTCGTCTCGAGAAGCGGCGTTGCTCCCGCTCGCGTCCGCGGCCTCTCCCTGACCCGCAGTGATCTCGTCCGCGGTGGGGGCCTGATGCGCGTGCTCGGTCGACACGTGACGACCCTGTCCTTGCCTCGATGGTGATGACGCCGCAGATTACCCTTTGGGTTCGCACGGCGAGTTGAGTGTACGGCTGGGGCAGGGGGGCGAGACGGAGGTCACGGCATTCCGCCGCAGAGTGTGCGCGCCGGAGTCGAGAGTTGCAACGGCGAGTCCCTACCCGCTGGTAGGCTCCAGCGACTTCACCGTGGAAGGAACAACTATGCGTCGCGCCATCGGCGGCATCCTGGCACTCCTGGGAGCACTGTTCATCGGCATCGGCCTCCTGGCCAAGCCGTACATCTTCAACTCCCTGGCGATCGTCCCGCTCGACCAGAATTCGACGTCGGTCTCGCAGGGCCAGGACATGGACGTCCTGTACCCCCACGTCGTCGACGGCACGCCCGTCATCGACAAGCTGTCCGGGGTGAAGGTCGTCAGCACCCGTGAGGTGCGCGGTATCCCGGGCGTCGTCAAGCAGGCGGGCGTCGAGGACACCGACGCCTTCTGGCAGACCACCGTGCAGTCCCAGGCAGAGGTCGACGGCGAGCTCGTCGATCTGAGCTACAGCGACACGGGCGTGTCGGTCGACCGCATCTCGGGTGAGGCCACCAACTGCTGCGGTGACTACACCTCGATCGGTGACCTCACGGACCCCACGGCGCAGAAGCCCATGACCCACTCGGGGCAGGTCTTCAAGTTCCCCTTCGGCGTCCAGAAGACCACCTACCAGTGGTGGGACGCTGACCTCGAGCTGGCCGTGCCGATCGAGTTCCAGGGCGAGGAGTCGATCGAGGGCACCGCGGTCTACGTCTTCAAGCAGACCATCGACCCCACCCCGCTGGCGACGATCGAGGCCCCGAAGAGCCTGTTCGAAGAGGGCGGGGAAGGCAACGTCACCGCGACCGAGGTCTACTCCAACACCCGGACCCTGTACGTCGAGCCGGTGACCGGCGTCGTCATCGAGGGTCGCGAGCAGATCAACTCCGTCTACGAGGCCGAGGGGTACGAGCCGATCGCCAAGACGGTGGGCACCATCGGCTTCGACGACGAGACGGTTGCGAAGAACGCCGAGGACTGGGGCGCCAAGGCCGGCCTGCTCTCGTTCATCGAGAACTGGCTGCTGCTCGTGGGACTGGTCATCGGCAGCATCCTCGTCGCCATCGGGTCGTTCCTCCTCCTGCGGCCGGCGAAGGGCCCTGCCCCCGACGGCGCGGCGGCTGCGCCGGCCAGGGCGGCTCGTCGCGCCTGATCATCCGGGACGCAGTCGCGCCCCCGGCGCCCGTCGACGCGGTCACCGCCGCCAGAGGCAGTGGCCGCGTCGTGGTGTCAGTGGCGTCCGGCGCGGTCGGCCACGACGATCACCGTGCCCGGCAACAGGGCGCCGCGCAGCGGGCTCCAGCCACCCCACACGGACGTGTTGTGCTCGGGCCACTCGGGCTCGACGAGGTCGGTGAGCACGAGCCCGGCCGCCACGACCTGGCGCACGAGGTCACCCAGGGTGCGGTGGTGCTCCGCGTAGGTCACCATCCCTGCCTCGCGCTCGACGTACGGGGTGCGGTCGAAGTAGGACGCCATCGCGGTCAGGCCGGCCGGCCCCGGGTCGTCGGGGAAGGCCCAGCGCACCGGGTGGGACGTCGAGAACACGAACCGGCCCCCGGGCCGCAGCACTCGGGCCGCCTCGCTCATGACCGTGCCGCTGTCCGCCACGAACGGCACGACGCCGTAGGCCGTGAACACCCGGTCCACGCTGGCGTCGGCCAGGGGCACGGCCAGCCCGTCGCACTGGAGGAGGGGGAGCGGGCGTGGTGACGATCCGGATGCCGCGCGGCCGGCATCCGCTGTCGTCCCGGCATCCGCTGTCGTCCCGGCAACCGCTGCGCCGTCGTCGATGCGGCGCGCCGTGCGCAGCATCCCCATGGACAGATCGGTCGCGACGACCTGCACGTCATGATGACGCGCCAGCCAGCGCGAGCACTGGGCCGCACCCGAGCCGATCTCGAGCACCGTCATCCCGTCGCGCACCTCCAGCAGGTCGAGCTGGTCCTCCGTCCAGCCCTCCGGGCCCCAGACGAAGTCGGCGTCTCCGAGGAAGGCGCCATGCTCGGTGTAGTAGTCCTCCGCCTCGCCGTCCCACCACGACCTGTTCGCCGACCGGGTCTCGTCGCCGCCGAGCGGGGCTCGAGTGGCCTCGCCGCTCATCGGTGCGCCGGCCCGACGGGCGGCGCGGTTTTGCCCCGGACGTGCGCACGCGAGTAGGCTGCCCCAGCACCCGTGTGGCCATTTCCGGTCACGCGTGCGCCCGTACGATCCCATCGATTCCATCTGTCCACATCGGAGTTCCTACTACATGACTGCCAGCACGGTCGAAAAGACCGCCCCTCAGATCGCGATCAACGACATCGGTTCTGAGGAAGACCTCCTCGCCGCCATCGACGCGACGA
>DATIAB010000316.1:0-5105 GCA_035458265.1 Ornithinibacter sp.
GTAGCGCGTCTTGTACCCCCGGTTGCCGCCCTCCTCCACGCGTCCGGTGTTCCAGGCGGCCTCGACGGAGTCGATGAAGTAGTAGCTCGCGTTGGCCTTGGTCTCGAAGCGCACGTCGTCGAAGACGTAGAACTCGGCCTCAGCGCCGAAGTACGCGGTGTCGGCAATGCCCGTGGACTTCAGGTACGCCTCGGCCTTGGCGGCGATGTTGCGCGGGTCGCGGCTGTAGGCCTCGCCCGTGAACGGGTCGACGATCGAGAAGTTCATGATGAGCGTCTTCTCGACCCGGAAGGGGTCGACGTACGCACTCTTGGGGTCGGGCACGAGCTTCATGTCGGACTCGTGGATGGCCTGGAAGCCGCGGATCGAGGACCCGTCGAACATCTGGCCGTTGGTGAAGAAGTCGATGTCGACGGTCTTGGCCGGCACGTTGAAGTGCTGCATGACCCCCGGCAGGTCGCAGAACCGGACGTCGACGAACTTGATGTCCTCGGCCTTGATGAAGTCGAGGACCTCTTCGGCGGAGCTGAACACTATGAACCTCCTGGTTCGGGGCAGGTTGGGCTTGAAGCGCCAGCCCTGGGGCGTTGTGACGACCTTAGGCAGGAGCGGTTTCCCGTCCATGACCCTCGTGTTTCGCCGGTGTAACGCGGCCCAACGTATCAAGAGGTGAGATGCGGCGCCCGACAGGCGGACGGAATAGAGTGGGCCTCGTGTCAGCGCCCGAGGAGCCCGGAACGCCGAGGACCGCCTCGTTGCCGCGTCGGTTCGCCGCATGGTTGGTCGACTGGGCGCTCTGCCTGCTCATCGTCTTCGGCTTCCTCCCGTACGACGTCGTCCTCGAACCGGGTGTCGAGCCGCCTCTCCTGCTCGGGGTGCCCGAGAGCTCATGGGCCCTCATGGGGGTCTTCGCCGCACTCAACGTCGTCCTCGTCGGCATCACGGGGTCCACCGTGGGCCACCGCCTGCTCGGCCTGCAGGTGTGGCAGGTGCGCCCCGGTTCATTCCCGCTCCAGGTGGTGGTGCGCACCGCCCTGCTCTGTCTCTTCGTGCCCGCGGTGGTGACCCGGAGCGACGGTCGAGGGTGGCACGACAGCGTCGCCGGCACGCGCATCGTGCGCCTCTGATCGGTCCACGAGACCGCCGAGCAGCCCGAGGGTCCCGCGTGTGACGCGGCAGACACGCTCGTGAATTGCTCAACTACTACGCAATGTAGGAGAATGAGCCGTGCCGGGAGAACGAGACCCGGCAACACCACTAGGGCAGGAGCGGACATGAGCAGCACCACAACCAAGCCGACCGAGGCCGACGTCAAGCACGGCGGCGGTTTCGTCAAGATCTCCGGAATCATCATCGCCGTCATCGGCGCGATCATGTTCTTCGGCGGGGCGAGCACGTGGATCCTCGTCCAGACCTCCCTCGCCGACGAGCGCATCACCGTCGCGGAGGACGCCGACTGGTTCGCCGGTCAGGACGTCAACGGCCCCTTCACCGCCTACGCCGAGGCCATGATCATCGAGCAGCACGCCCTTGAGGGCTCCGGCGGCAAGACCTACGCCGAACTCGACCGTGAGGACCCCGCCCGCGCCTCCGTCATGAATGGCTCGTTCCTGCGGGCCTCGCTCTTCACCAGCGTCCTGGCCTTCGGTGTCAGCGCGATGGCGATGGGCCTGGGCATCGTGCAGGTCCTCGGCGGCCTGGCCCTGACCAAGGTCGGGAACAAGATCGACGCCTGAGCACCAGTAACCACCAGCACCACGCGAACGGCCCCGGCTCACGAGAGCCGGGGCCGTTCGACGTGCCGCGGTCACCGCCACGTCCGGGGGAGCGGATGCCGTGCCACGGCATCCGACCCGGTGGTTCACTTGCCGCGCATGGCCTTGCGGTCGACGCGAGCGCGGGTGGGGTCGACACCCTTGGGGATCGGGGGCCGCATGCCGCCGAGCGACTTCAAGCGCTTGTTGACCACGGCGGTCTCGGCCTTGGTCAGCACCGGGCGCATCCGGGTCAGCTTGCTCGCCACCTTCTTGACCGGCACCTGCCCCTCGCCGTCGCCGACGACCCACAGGTGCACCGGCACGCCGGGAGCCACGCGGGCGACCTTCTTCTCCTCCTGCTTGAGCAGCTTCGTCACGCGGGCGGGCGGCCCCTCACCGAGCAGGACGACTCCGGGGCGGCCGAGCGCGCGGAACACCATCGCGGCATCCACCATGTCGCTGGGCCGGGTGCCGCGGGCTCCTTCGAGCGCCACCGGCTCCTGGGCGGCGTACCAGCCGCGTCGGCCCAGGCCGGTCAGGGTGGCGCCGGTGGCGCCGACCTGGCCGTCGAGTGCCTTGTACATCGCGGTGTTGCCCCGCCGGTTCATGACGATGACGGCGGCCAGCAGGGCGGAGGGGATCGCGGTCAGGGCCGCGTACCAGACCCACCAGCCCCCGATGAGGAAACCGATGCCGAGCAGCACGGCGGCCGTGCCGACGGCGGCCAGCAGCATCCACCAGCCCAGCTTGGGGTCGAGGCTCTTGATCGCGCTGTAGGCCTGCCGGGCCTGGGCGATGCGGCCGGTCTTCTTCTCGGGCTGTTCGGACACGGGAGGTCGAGCTCCTGGATCAGTCAATAGTGCGGGAACCGCGGGATGCCGCGGACGTCGCTGATCAGGATACGGTGCGCGCCGCTGCGGCGACCAACGATGCCGCCTCCTGGCGGGCGGGGTCGGCCGAGGCGGCCTCCAGGTGGGACAGGTGCTCGGGGATGGGACGCCCCCACCGGTGCATCGCCGTGGCCCAGAGTCGCCCGGCACGGTACGAGCTGCGCACGAGTGGCCCGGCCATGACCCCCTTGAACCCCAGCTCGGTCGCGACGTCGGACCAGTGGACGAACTCCTCCGGCTTGACCCAGCGGTCGATCGGGTGGTGCTTGGGCGAGGGGCGCAGGTACTGGGTGATCGTGAGGATGTCGCAGCCCGCGTCGTGCAGGTCGCGGATGGCCTCCTCGATCTCGTGGTCCTCCTCGCCCATCCCCAGGATGAGGTTGGACTTGGTGACCAACGCGGCCTCGCGGGCCATGGACAGGACCTTGAGGGACTTGTCGTACGTGAACGCAGGGCGGATGCGCTTGAAGATGCGCGGCACCGTCTCGAGGTTGTGGGCGAAGACCTCTGGCCGGGCGTCGAAGACCTGGCCGACGAGCTCGGGCACGGCACCGAAGTCGGGCGGCAGGATCTCGACACCGGTCGTGGGGTTGAGGGCATGGATCTGGCGGATCGTCTCGGCATAGAGCCCGGCTGCGCCGTCGGGCTGGTCGTCGCGGGCGACCCCGGTGACGGTGGAGTAGCGCAACCCCATCGTGCGCACCGACTCCGCGACGCGTCGCGGCTCGTCGAGGTCGAGGGCCTGCGGCCGGCCCGTCGCGATGTCGCAGAAGTCGCATCGCCGCGTGCAGGTGTCACCCCCGATGAGGAAGGTTGCCTCGCGGTCCTCCCAGCACTCGAAGATGTTGGGGCAGCCGGCTTCCTGACAGACGGTGTGCAGGCCCTCACCCTTGACCAGGGAGTGGATCGCCGTGTACTCGGGCCCCATGCGGGCCGTCGTGCGGATCCACTCCGGCTTGCGCTCGATCGGGGTCTGCGCGTTGCGCGCCTCGACCCGCAGCATGCGGCGTCCCTCTGGTGCGACAGTCACGCCCGCCAGCCTACGTCGCGTCCGTGGCTCCCGAGGACCTCGCCCAGGTGCTTCTCGGCATGGGGCAGGACGTCCTGCACGGTGACGGCCCTCCCGGCCTCGAGGCTGAGCGAGGACACCCCGGCGTCCGGGATGCCGCACGGGATGATCGCGTCGGCCCACGACAGGTCGGCGTCGCAGTTGAGGGCGAACCCGTGCATCGTCACCCGCCGGCTCACGCGCACGCCGATCGCTCCGAGCTTGCGGTCGGGGCCGCGCTCGTCAGCGAGCACCCACACGCCGCTGCGGCCCTCGACCCGGACGGTCTCGACACCGAAGTCACGGCAGACCCGGATCATCACCTCCTCGAGTCGGCGCACGTGGGCGACGACGTCGATGGGCACCTCGGGCAGCCGAACGATCGGGTAGCCGACGAGCTGCCCCGGCCCGTGCCAGGTGATCTTGCCGCCGCGGTCGACGTCGATGACCGGCGTGCCGTCGAGCGGTCGTTCGTGGGGCTGGGTGCGCTTGCCCGCGGTGTAGACGGCCGAGTGCTCGAGCAGCAACGTGGTGTCCGGGAGGCTGCCGTCGACGACCTGCGCGTGCACCTCACGCTGGGTCTGCCAGCCCTGTTCGTAGTCGACGAGGTCCGGGGAGAAGCCGAGGTGCACGATCTGCATGACGACACCGTATGCCGGGCCCCTAGCCTTGCGGTATGTCCACCGACTCGCGTCGTCCCCGAATCGTCATCCTGGGTGCTGTTCTCGTCCTCCTCGCATGGCTGGTCGTCGCGGCGCTGGGAGGGGCGGCGCAGGGCAAGCTGACGGGAGTCCAGACGAACGACAACTCCACGTTCCTTCCTGAAGGAGCCGAGTCGACCCTGGTCAGTGAGGCGGTCGCGGCGCTGAACACCAGCGACACCCTGCCCTACCTCGTCGTCGTACAACGTGCCGACGGTGGGCCGCTCACCCCGCAGGACCTCCAGGCCGTCGGCCAGTTCGCCGCGGAGATCCCGGCCCTGCAGCTGCCCGAGCTCGGCGACGGGGTGGTCCTCGGCGACTACCTCGTGGGCGACGCGGCGCCGGTCCCCATCCCGTCCGAGGACGGCGAGGCCGTGCTGCTCAGCGTGCCGCTCGACGGCGTCACGGGTACCGCGGCCAGTGGCGAGACCTCCGCTCTGGTCGAGGGGGCCGAGGCACTGCGCGCCGGCATCAAGGCGTCACTGGGCCCCGTCGGCCTCGAGGGGCACGTCGGCGGGCCGGGCGGGCTGATCGCCGACTTCGCCGAAGCCTTCGCCGGCATCGACGGCATCCTGCTCGGGGTGGCCCTGCTCGTGGTGCTGGTCATCCTGCTCATCGTCTACCGCAGCCCGATCCTGCCGTTCGCCGTCCTGCTCAGTGCCGTCTTCGGGCTCAGCGCGGCCTCCCTCGTCGTCTACCAGCTCGCGGT
>DATIAB010000317.1:0-2806 GCA_035458265.1 Ornithinibacter sp.
GCCCTACGGCACCGGCGCCCAGGCGGCCCCGCAGCGGCGGGTGCGCGTGCCGCACCTGCACCAGATGAAGGAGCGCGGCGAGAAGTGGGCCATGCTCACGGCCTACGACATGTACACGGCCGAGATCTTCGACGAGGCCGGGATCCCCGTGCTGCTCGTCGGTGACAGCGCCGGCAACAACGTCTACGGCTTCGAGACGACCGTCCCCGTCACCGTCGACCACCTCGTGCCCCTGACGCGAGCCGTGACGAGCGCTGCGAAGCGCGCCATGGTCGTGGCCGACCTGCCCTTCGGCTCCTACCAGGCCAGCCCACAGCAGGCCCTCGCGACGGCGACCCGCTTCATGAAGGAGGGGCTGGCCCACGCGGTCAAGCTCGAGGGCGGCGCGGCCATGGTGCCGGAGGTCGAGCTGCTCGTGCGCGCCGGCATCCCCGTCATGGGGCACATCGGTTTCACCCCGCAGAGCGAGCACGTGCTCGGCGGCTACAAGGTGCAGGGCCGCGGCGCCGGGGCGGACAGGCTCATGGACGACGCCCTGGCACTCGAGGCCGCAGGGTGCTTCGCCATCGTGATCGAGATGGTCCCGTCTCCCGCGGCGCAGCGGGTCACCGAGGCGCTCCGTATCCCGATCATCGGCATCGGCGCCGGGCCACACTGCGACGCCCAGGTGCTCGTGTGGCAGGACATGGCCGGGCTGCGTGGGGGCCGAGCCCCCCGGTTCGTCAAGAAGTACGCCGACCTGCGCACGGCGCTCGGGGAGGCGGCGTCCGCGTACGCCGCCGATGTCGCGGGAGGGACGTTCCCGGCATCCGAGCACTCCTTCGAGTCCTGAACCCCGAGTCCTGCACCCCGAGTCCTGCACCCCGAGTCCTGCACCCCGACCTGAAAACCGGCTGCGACAGAGAGCGTCGAAGAATCATGTGGCCCATGGACACCCCGAACGCGCCGTCACCGACCCGGTGGTCGGCCCTGCAGAGCGGTCCGGAGGCGGCGCACGACTACCGCAAGCGCTTCCTCGACCTCGAGGCCGCCGGAACCGACATCCACGGTGAGGCGCGCTTCGTCACCACGCTCGTGCCTCCACCCTCCCGGGTGCTGGATGCCGGGTGCGGCTTCGGGCGCGTCGCGAGCAAGCTGACCCGCTTGGGACACACCGCGATCGGGGTCGACGCGGACGAGCACCTCATCGACCTCGCCCGCGAGGACGTCGACACGCGGTTCTTCGTCGCCGACCTGTCCACCTTGAACCTGCGCACCGAGCAGGAGTTCCACTGCGTCATCATGGCCGGCAACGTGGTTCCCTACCTCGCCGACGGCACCCTGGCCGCAGTGCTCGAGCGGCTGGCGGCGCACCTCGCACCCGGGGGGTACCTGGTGTCGGGGTTCGGCGTGTCGGGTGCGTCCCTGCCCGACGGGGCAGCGGTCGTCGACCTGCGGGTGTACGACCGACTGGCCGAGGTGGCCGGGCTGTCGTTCATCGCCCGCTACGCCACGTGGGACCGGCACCCTTATGTGCCGGGCGGGTCGTACGCCGTGTCGGTGCACCGCCGCACCGGCGGCTGAGATGCCGCGCGCCTGAACTTTTTCGCCCGGTGCCAGGACCTTCACCATCACCCCCCAAATGAACGGGTGCGAACGTGAACCTTGTGGCATCGGGCGGGAAAGTTGAGGAGGCGCTCAGTCTTCCTGGGACTCCTCGTCCCACGCGTCACCACCGGACCACCTGCGGTCCTCGGCGTCCCAGCGCTCGGTGTTGGCGCGGGCGGTCTCCAGCGCAGCCGCGGCCGCGTCGTGCGAGTCGTAGGGGCCCATGACCGTCGCATCCTGGCTGCGGGTGTCGTCGGTCTCGACCTGCCCGGTGTCCACGTTGAACCAGTACTTCATCACGGTCCTCCTCGGTGCTCAC
Organism: Ornithinibacter sp.; assembly: GCA_035458265.1. Classification (GTDB taxonomy): domain Bacteria; phylum Actinomycetota; class Actinomycetes; order Actinomycetales; family Dermatophilaceae; genus Fodinibacter. The sequence continues at coordinate 1,907 of DATIAB010000317.1, forward strand.
GATTTGCCTAGACTCCACCGTATGCCGTTGACGTCCTCCGCCGTCGCCCCAGGTGCGCTCTCCCCCCGTCGGCCGGTCCCGCCCTCGATCCCGCGACCCGAGTACGTCGACCGACCCGCCCCGGCGCGCTTCACCGGGTCCGAGGTCAAGGATGCCGAGACCATCGAAGCCATGCGCGTGGCCGGCCGGATCGCGGCGAATGCCATGGCCGCCGCCGCCGCCGTGATCGCCCCCGGTGTGACCACCGACGAGATCGACCGGGTCGGGCACGAGTTCCTCCTCGACCACGGCGCCTACCCGTCCACCCTGGGTTACCGAGGCTTCCCGAAGTCCCTGTGCACGTCCGTCAACGAGGTCGTGTGCCACGGCATCCCGGACAGCCGCCCCCTCCAGGACGGCGACATCGTCAACATCGACATCACCGCCTTCATCGGCGGGGTCCACGGCGACACCGACGCCACCTACCTGGTCGGAGACGTCGACGAGGAGTCGCGCCTGCTCGTCGAACGCACCCACGAAGCGATGATGCGCGGCATCCGGGCGGCTGTTCCCGGGCGGGCCATCAACGTCATCGGCCGAGTCATCGAGTCCTACGCGCGGCGCTTCGGGTACGGCGTCGTGCGCGACTTCACGGGCCACGGCATCGGCTCGGCCTTCCACAGCGGGCTGATCATCCCCCACTACGACGCGGCCCCGGCCTACGACACCGTCATCGAGGCGGGCATGACCTTCACCGTCGAACCCATGCTCAACCTCGGCACCGCCGAGTGGGAGATGTGGGACGACAGGTGGACGGTCGTGACGAAGGACCGCCGACGTTCGGCACAGTTCGAGCACACCATCCTCGTCACCGACCACGGTCCCGAGATCCTCACCCAGGGAGACGCAGCATGAGCACAG
>DATIAB010000318.1:0-10294 GCA_035458265.1 Ornithinibacter sp.
GCGACGGCGACGACCTTCAGCCGCGACATCCGCGTGTGCCCGAGGAACTCCTTGGCCAGGGTCCAGGTGCGCGCGGCCGGCGAACCGGTGCGGCCGGCATCCGGCTGTCCGAGGCGGTAGAGCGCGACGAACCGCCCGAGCTGGCGGAACAGCAGCGCCCACCCGACGAGCGGGATGACGAAGCACAGCACGAGCGCCACGGCCTGCACGGCGCCGAACCCACCGAAGCGCTCATCGGGCGTGGGCACGATGCCGCTGGCCAGGACGTGCACCGGCGTGGAGGCGAGGACGGCAGACATGGGCGCAGCCTATCGGCGGTAAGCGAACGCTCACCTGACCTGTGACAGGCGTCAAAGCACGTGGGATGCCGAGAGCGCGCCCGTCGCTGCCACGTCACCATGTGTCTCCAGTGACTTCGCGGCGCGATCGTCGGGCGCAGTGCCGTCGGTTCGGTGTCCTTTCGGCGGGATGCCGTTCGTCTCTAGGGTGAGGGCCACACACCGGTGTGGCCCACGAGCACGAGGAGTCACCATGCCCCAGTACGCAGCCATCATCTACAGCCGTGACGTCGACTGGACCGCCCCTGAGCAGGCGGCCGAGATGGTCGAGTACGGCGAGTTCTCACAGGCTGCGGAGGCCGTGATCCGTGGCGGGGCGGCGCTCTACCCGACATCGACCGCCACGACGGTGCGTGTCGCGGCCAAGGGCGAAGCGCCCTTGACGACCGACGGACCCTATGCCGAGACCAAGGAAGCCCTGACGGGCTTCTACCTCCTCGAGTGTGCCGACCTCGACGAGGCGGTGCGGGTCGCGGCCACCATCCCCGGCGCGTGGGACGGTGCCGTCGAGGTACGGCCCGTCATCGACTTCGGGATGTGAGCGAGGCACCCTCGGGGGTGGCCACGCCCACCCCCGAGGACGCGCGCGGCATCCTCGCCGACCTGGTGCGGGATGCCGGTCGCGACGTCCTCGCGACCCTCGCCCGCTGGACGGGCAACCTCGCCCTCGCCGAGGACGCCGTACAGGACGCGAGCGTGCGAGCGCTGCAGACGTGGCCGCGCGACGGCATCCCGGACAACCCGGTCGCGTGGCTGCGGACGACGGCCCGGCGGTGCGCGGTCGACCTCATCCGCCGCGAGGTCGCGCGCGGGCCGAAGGAGGCGCTCGCCGTCGACTCGGGCACCCTGGGCGACGACACCGTCCTGCCCGACGAGGACCCGGAGCCCGCCGTCGTCGAGGACGACCTGCTCCGGCTCGTGCTCACGTGCTGTCACCCCAGCCTGGCCGCGGACACGCGCGTCGCCCTGGCGCTGCGCACGCTGTGCGGGCTCAGCACCGAGGACGTCGCCCGCGCCCTGCTCGTCTCCGAGGCGACGATGGCCAAGCGGCTCACCCGGGCACGGCAGAAGATCCGGGTGGCAGGCATCCCCTACCGGGTTCCGTCCGCGGACGAGCTGCCCGAACGCTGGGACACGGTGCTCGCCACCACCTACCTCATGTTCAACGAGGGGTACGCGGCGACGGCGGGCCCCCACCTCATGCGCCCCGCCCTGGTGGCCGAGGCCATCCGCCTGACCCGGCTGCTGCGGCGGCTGAGACCCGGGGACGCCGGCGCCGCGGGGCTGCTGGCGCTGATGCTGCTCCAGGACTCGCGGCGGGACTCGCGCGTCGACGAGACCGGGGCGGCCGTGCTGCTCGCCGACCAGGACCGAAGCGCCTGGGATGCCGTCTCGATCGCCGAGGCGGTCCCTCTCGTCGGTGAGGGCCTCCGGCTCTCGCCGGGCCACCCCGACTCGTACGTGGTCCAGGCCGCCCTCGCCGCGTGCCACGCGCTGGCACCGTCGTGGGAGGACACCGACTGGGCGGCAATCGTCTCGTGGTACGACGTGCTGCTGACCCTGGACGACGGGCCGGTCGTGCGGCTGAACCGCGCTGCGGCCGTCGCCGAGTGGCAGGGCGCCGAGGTGGGGCTCGCCCTGGTCGACGGCATCGACGGGCTCGCGGGCTACCCCCTGTGGCACGCCACTCGTGGCGTCCTGCTGCGGCGCCTGGGTCGCGAGGAGGAGGCCGCTCGTGCCGACGCCACGGCCACGGCGCTGCCACTCAATGCCGTCCAGCGGCGCCTCCTCGAGCGTGACGCGCCGGGCTCCCAGACCTGAGTGCCGTGGGCGTTGAAAGCGCAGGTGAGACACCGTTGGACGATCTGATAACGCTCTGTTGGAATACGCATAAGCAGCCGGGAGGTTGCAGCCTTCACCACCACGCTCGCATTGGAGATCGCTCATGCCCATCCTCGACGACGTCACCCAGACCGTCGGCAACACCCCGCTCGTGCGGATCAACCGGATCATCGATGCCGCGGAGGGCGTCACCGTCGCCGCGAAGCTCGAGTTCCAGAACCCGGGTGCCTCGGTCAAGGACCGCATCGGCGTGGCCATCATCGACGCGGCCGAGGCCAGCGGTGAGCTGAAGCCCGGCGGCACCATCGTCGAGGGCACCTCGGGCAACACCGGCATCGCGCTCGCCATGGTCGGGGCGGCCCGCGGCTACGACGTCGTGCTGACGATGCCCGAGTCGATGAGCAAGGAGCGCCGCGCCCTGCTGCGCGCGTTCGGCGCCGAGCTCGTGCTGACCGACCCCTCGCTCGGGATGAAGGGCGCTGTCGCCAAGGCCGAGGAGATCGTGGCCGAGCGCGAGGGCGCGGTCCTGGCCCGTCAGTTCGCGAACGTGGCCAACCCCGAGATCCACCGCCGCACGACGGCCGAGGAGATCTGGAAGGACACCGACGGCGCCGTCGACATCGTCGTCGCAGGGATCGGCACCGGGGGCACGATCACCGGCGTCGGCCAGGTGCTCAAGGAGCGCAAGCCCAGCGTGCAGATCGTCGCCGTCGAGCCCGAGGAGTCGGCCATCCTCAACGGCGGGGCGCCGGGCCCGCACAAGATCCAGGGCATCGGGGCCAACTTCGTGCCCGAGATCCTCGACACCGAGGTCTACGACGAGGTCATCGACGTCAACGCCGAGACCGCAGTGAAGTGGGCCCGTCGCGCGGCCACCGAGGAGGGCCTGCTCGTGGGCATCTCCTCCGGGGCCGCACTCGCGGCCACCGCGCAGGTCGCCGCCCGTCCGGAGAACGCCGGCAAGACGATCGTCGTCATCATCCCGAGCTTCGGCGAGCGCTACCTGTCGACGATCCTGTTCGAGGGTCTCGTCGACTGACATGCGCTGGATCCGTGCCGCCCGGGCGATGATCTCGGAAGACCTCGATGCCGCGATGCTGCGTGACCCTGCAGCGCAGACGCGGGCCGACGTCGCCGTGAACTCGCCCGGGCTGCACGCCATCTGGGTCTACCGCGGGGCCCATCGCCTCTGGCAGAACCCGGGCACCCGGCCGGTGGCGCGTGTCGTGTCCACCCTCGCCCGGGCCGTCACCGGCGTCGAGATCCACCCCGGGGCGCAGATCGGCCGTCGCTTCTTCATCGACCACGGGATGGGTGTGGTCATCGGCGCCACCGCGGTCGTCGGCGACGACGTCATGCTCTACCACGGGGTCACGCTCGGGGGCCGGTCGCTCGCCCGCGGGACCAAGCGGCATCCGACCGTCGGTGACCGGGTCACGATCGGTGCCGGCGCGCGCGTGCTGGGCGACATCGAGATCGGCGACGACGTCCAGATCGGCGCGAACTCCGTCGTCGTGAAGCCCGTGCCCGCCGGGGCGGTCGCGACCGGTATCCCGGCGCAGATCCGGATGCCCGGCCACCCGGGCGAGGACCCCTACGAGGCGCTGTTCTCCGAACCGGCACTCTTCATCTGACCGCTCGCCAGTCCGAGCCGTAGAGGCAGAACACCCCCGCCCCCGGGTGCTCGGCCGCGGCCTGCGACCAGGCCGTCGCGGCGTCCTCGCCCGTCGCGAGCACCTCGTGGTAAGCCACCATCGCGTCGGCGGCCACGTGGTCGGCGACCGGTGCGACGGCCGCGAGGACGCTGGTGGCACCCAGCGACAACAACGCGGTGGCCAGCCCCAGGGGCTCGTCGCCGGCGCGCGTGGAGAACTGCCCCACGTCGCACGCCGAGAGGGCGACGTGCTCCGCGGCCACCGGTCGGGGGAACTCGTGGGCGAAGACGGGGCCGTCCGCCATGCGCACCGACGAGAAGAGCGGGCTCTGGGCCTCGTGGGTGCCGTGTGCTGCGAGGTGGACCACCCTGGCGCTGTCGAGCGCGTGGATCACGTCGTCGCTGGTCGCGGGTGCCGCGTCGGTGTCCGAGCCCATGTCCGTGTCCGCGTCCGGGGCATCGGATGCCGTCTGGCCGCCAGACCGCGCCCCGCTGCCAGACTGCGCCCCGTTGCCCGACCACGCGGCACGAACCGCGCGGATCTCCGGGCCGGTGCGCGCCAGACCCGGGCCGTAGAGCGCCGCAACCGGGGCGAGCCCAGCAGTGTTTCCCGGTGCCGTGTCCCCACGGGCCGACCCGCGAACCCATCGCGTGAGCGACGGCGCCACCGTGACCGGTCGCCCGGCGAGGCTGGGCAACAGGCTCCACGGCACGGCCGCGAGGCTGCGCGAGGGGATGATGACGACCCGTGCGCTCGCGCGGCCGCCGGGGTTGAACGTGTGGTCGACAGCCGCGAGCGAGGATGCCGTGGCGCGCGCGAGAACGGCATCCATCGGCGAGCCCGGGGCCACCATCGCGTGCGCCCGCAGGTCGCGGCGCAACCGCGTGACGTGGTCGCGCACCGTGTCGACGGCCACCATGCGGGTCACGTCGAGCCGCCCGTCCTCGAGGAGGATGGTCCACAGGTCGCCGCCGAACTCGAAGAACTCCACGACGGTCGCGCCCCGGTCGGCCGCGGCGCCGCGGGCCTCGTCGGAGTCGACCGGGGGCACCGTCGCCACGGAGGCGTCACCGACGGTGAGGCTCCACTCGCGCTGTGAGACCTGCTCCTCGAGGTGGGCGACCTGGCTGACGATGTCGGCGGGCGGCTGGCCCTCGTGCTCGGAGACGAGCCGCCGCAGGCGGCGCAGCTCTCGGGTGAGGGTCGTGAGCTCCGGGTCGGTCGACGTCGTGACCGGGTTGATCCGGTGCGAGATCGCCCGCCACCGCTCGACACTCGTGAGGATGCCGTCGGGGTCGCCGGCGACGATCGCGCGCTCGACGTCGAAGAGGGCGAGGCGGCGGCCGTGCAGGGCCAGCGCCGCCCGGACCTCGAGGCTGGAGGACTGGAACTGGTGCGCGGCCAGCAACCGGTTGCCCGTGGTGATGCGGCGTTCGGCCTCGACGTGCCGCCCGCGGCCGGCATCGAGGCGGGCGCGCACGAGCGTCTCGTGCAACCGGGAGGGCAGGGACTCGCGATGCGAGCGGCCCAGTGTGGCCAGTCGGTCCTCCGCGCCGTCGAGGTCCCCGAGCAGGAGGCGCGCCTCGGCCTCGAGTCGCACCGCGGCCCGGTCGGCGGCCCTGGTCGCGCCGGTGTGCTCGGTGCGGCGCGCCATCGCGGTGACGACCGCGGGCAGGTGGTGGCCGGCCGCGACATCGACGGTGGCCCGCACGAGCTCGGCCTCGCGCACCAGCTCGACCGCCTGGCGGGTGCGGTAGGCCGCCGTCGCCTGACGGACGTGCCGGCGAGCCCCGTCGAGGTCACCGGCAAGCAGGTCGCACCGGGCCAGCCGCAGGCTGATCTCGCCCTCCTCGAGCCGGTGGCCCTCGCTGCGCGCCGCCGTGAGGGCCTCGGAGAGCGCAGCCCTGGCGCCGTCGACGAGCCCGGCCTCGAGGAGCACCTCGGCCTGGTCGAGCCGTGCCCGGTCGCGCGAGACCGCGGCATCCATGGCGTCGGCCTGGCGCATCAGCACGAGGGCCCGTGCGAGGTCGCCGTCGAGAAACGCCGCCAGGGCCTGGTTGTGCCGTGCCTTGAACTCCTGGTCGACGAGGTCGTGGTCGACGGCGATGTCTCGGGCGCGCTCGAACTCCGTCGCGGCCTCGGCTGTCCGTCCCACCCCGAGGTAGGCCTGACCGAGGTTGAGGTGCAGCGCCCACTGCTGGGCGGGGTCGAGTCCGTCCTCCAGGGCACCGACGAGGGTGAGTGCCGCCAGGCAGGACGGCCAGTCCCCGACCCGACCGTGCAGCGTGCCCTCCTGGATGTAGGTCAGGGCCGTGAGGATCGGGTCGTCGAGCCGGGCGGCGTCCGCGCGAGCGAGGCGGAGCATGGCCAGGGCCGGCTCCAGGCCGCGGAGCTCGAGCTCGGACCAGGACCGCGTGATGCGGATCCGCGTGCTCGTCCTGCCCGCATCAGGGTGTCCGGACGACTCCAGCTGCTCGAGTGCATCGTCGAGTCCGGCCGCGGCGTCCTCGAACCTGCCGACCTCGTTGGCGCGACGGGCCTGGGCCAACAGCTCCGCGGCCCGCCGCATCGAGTCGTCCTCGATGAGGACCTCCTACAGCTCGATGGCGGGGGTGATGATCGGTGGAGCCGCGGGGTTCGAGCGGCGACGGACGACGAAGTTCACCAAGCCACGCTCGACGCCGGCAAAGGTGAAGCGACCGTCTGCGTCGACCTCGGTCGTCCGGGTACGTCCGCGCTCGCGCAGCTCGACCTCGACCTCGGTCTCGGTCACCCAGCCGACGATGTCGACGCGCGTGGTGAGGCCGTGCTCGATGCTGACCATGACGCTGAGCCCGTCGCTCGCGAACGTCACGGTGTCGGCCCTGTCGTACTCGGTGCCCCGCACCGTCTCCAGGGTCGCGCTCGAGACGATCTCGGCAACCTCTGCCTCGAGGGCCGCGACGCTCATCGCGAACTTGATCCGGTCGACGAGGTCGGCGGGTGGGGGGTCGAGCACCTCGTGCAGGTGCCGAAGCTGGTCGAGAAGGTGGGTGTCGACATCGTCGAGCGTGCCGCGGGCCAGGGAGACCTCGGGGTCTGGAGTGGTGTTCATGAGGGCATCTCCCAACGCGGGTCGGTGACGAGGGCCTGACGGAGCTTGGCGAGGCAGCGACCGCGGGTGGGTCCGATGCTGCCGACCGGCATCCCGAGTGCCTGGGCGACGCTCGCGTAGTCGGGCTTCTCCGCGAAGGCGATGACTCGCAGCAGCGCCCTGCACCGCTCGGGCAGGGTGGCGAAGTGCTGCCAGACCACTCGATCGTCGGCATCGGCGAGGATCGCCTCTTCGGGCGAGGATGCCGTGTCGTCGCTCTCCTGCTCTCGGACGTCGGCGTAGGCGGAGGGTTCGTCGCGGCGCCCGCGGGCAACAGCAGCCCAGGCGTCGCGTTTCGTCGTCGTGATGAGCCACTTCAGCACCGACTGCGGGTCGGCGATCGAGGGCGCATGCTCGACGAGCTTGAGCCACGTGTTCTGGACGACATCCTCCGCGGCCTGGTGCGTGAGCCCTTGCTGACGAGCGACGTGCCACAACAGGGGAGTCACGTCGTCCACCAGGGTGGACATCCCGGACGGGTCACCGTCACGGAATGCGCGGAAGGCGTTGGCCGCCCGCATGGCCAGGCTCCCGGCATCCGCCCCGGTGTGTTTCATGACCCATCCTTGAGCGCCGCTGTCACTGCGTCGGAAACCTGCGTCACCCGCTCGGACGGGTGCTTCGCGGCCTGGGTGCCGACGAGCGCCGTGGCGACCTTCCCCACGAAGCAGGGGCACGAGAACGACGTGCCGCTCCAGAGCCCGAAGCCCGTCGCATAGCAGTCGGGGTCGGGGGTTGCGCGTGCCGGGCGATACCCCTCCGTCGGCACCGCGACCTCGCCGCGCTGTGAGCCCTCGAGGGTCACGGGCATCGTGCTCACGACGGCAACTCCCCGTTGGTAGGTGGTGACCCACGGCCCGGTGTTGGAGAACAGGGCGACGCCGTCACCGGTCGGGTTGCGGGCCCCGACGCTCGTGATGGGAACACCGCCGTTGCTGGCCCGGCCAGCCAGGGCAGCCGGCCAGAAGCGCTCGGTGGTGCCGCCGTTGCCTGCCGCGGCGATGACGGCGACGCCGTCCCTCGAGAGCTGGTCCAGGATGCGGAAGAGTGCGGCTTCGTTGACAACCGGGTCTGCTGACTCGTGGTAGTAGCCGAACGAGAGGTTCACGATGTCGACGAGGTCCCCGTCGATCTTGCCGTCGCGAGCTGCCCAGTGCCAGAGCGCCAGGGCGTTCAGGGCCGTGATGACGTCCGCCTCGTCAGCGGCGCCGTCGCCGTACATCACGGGCACCCCGACGATCCGGGCGTCAGGGCAGTGCTGGCGCACGATCCCGGCGATGAAGGTGCCGTGCCCGGCCATCGGGTCCAGGGCGCGATTCACGAGGTCGATGCTGACGCCCGTGCCCTCGGGGTCCGCGTCGGCCGGGAATCGCAGCCCGATCGGTGCGCCGCGCAGCTGCGGGTCGCGGTCGGCGAACGCCGGGTCCCCGAACCAGTCGTGCTCGCCCAGCCCGGTGTCGAGGATGGCCACGACCGGGGACCGGCCCTCGGTGCGCACGGGGACCGGCATGGTGAGGGTGACCGGTCCGCGCCCGGATGCCGTTCCGGGGATTCCGACACCGCCCATGTAGCCGACGCCGCCCATGTAGCCGACGCCGCCCATGTAGCCGACGCCGCCCATGTAGCCGACCCCGCCCATGTAGCCGACGCCACCCATGTAGCCGGTGGACATCAGGATGTGGTTGAGACCCCAGCTGGCGACGTGATCGCGGCCGTACACGGAGCGGGCTTGCTGCAGCACCGACCAGGCGTCGAGTGGCGGGCCGAATCGGCCCGGTTTGGGGGTGATCTCGGCGACCGAGTGCGTCACCGACCCGAGGTCTTCGGCGTAGTCCAGCTCGTTGGCGATGCCGAGCACGCTGCTCTCGACGATCTTGACGGTGAACTGCATGTCCTCGCCGAGCCGAGCCAGCATCTCGCGGGGTGCTTCGACCTGGTCCTGCGTCAGGCCCGGCACCAGGATGCGGGTCGGCATGTAGGCGACCGGCCGTGGTGCCGGCTCGTCCCCGAGGCGCTCTGCGGTCGCAGGGTCGAGGACGACGGCGCCGAAGCGTCGCAGGGCCGTGGCGGGCACCGCGAAGTACGGGGTGTCGGGCCCGCCGCCCGCGTCGTCGGAATGCGCGGTGTCGTCAGGGGTGATCTCGCTCATGCGGTGCTCCTGAAGGGGCCGGTCCGAGGCGCGAACGCGCTCGCTCCAGCGTAGTGAGGATGGTCGTCACTGCACAGGAGGCTGAACGGCCGGGGCTGATACCGCGGCCGGCCAGAAAGTTCGTCAGGTCCTCAGGTATCACCGAGGCCGCTGCCGACTCCTTCCCCGCTGACGGACCCTTCCGGGCCCGGGCTGCGCGGCCGCAACCCCCCTTCCGCCGGCTGCCGCCGGGGCCCGGTAGCCCGGAGGGCGACGTCAGGCGCGTCGCGCTCCGACAGTGACCGCCTGGGTGGAGGGGCTCAGGCGGCGCCGTCGGTGCGCGACGTCGCGGCCGCCCACGGATCGGGCGCGGCGGGGGACGGGCTCATCGTCGCGGCGGACCGGGCCGTCGTGGCACCGTTCGCTGCCGGTGTCGTGCTCCCGGCGCCGCCGGGTGGTGAGGTGCTGGGGCTCGCGGTGATCGTCTCGGCGCTCACGGTGCGGCTGGCGCGCAGCCGCTGCCCGGTCGCGCGCGCGGCATCCGCGACGATGTCGGCCACTGCTGGTGCCGCCTTGGTCCGCGCGGCCTCCTTGGCGTTCGCGACCTGCTTCTGGACGGGTCGGGAGTGCCACACCTTGCTGGATGTGCGGGCGATCTGTTCGTACCGTTGCCGGCCGGCGCGGGCGCCGAGGACATATCCGGCGGCCAGGCCCGCGATGAAGGTGAGCTTCGCCATTGGGACTCCTTGTCGTCGGTCTCAGACCTTACCCGCCGAGAGGCGGGCGGATGCCGGGGAGCGCAGCCGCGGCTGCGGTCGCCTTCTGGTCTGTCCGCTACCCGCTGTGTCAGGATGGCTGGGTTGGCGTCAGCTCGGCGCCTCGTCGATGTCGGGGAGGCACAGTGGGTCTTGGTGGCGTACGCCGGAACATCGCGGTTCTGATCACCGGAGCAGTGACGCTCGCGGGGTTGGTGGCGGCGCCCGCATCCGCCGCTCCTGCGAAGCCGTTGCCCGGCCCGAAAGAGCAGCTCGTCAAGACCCTGAACGACGTCGTCGCGAAGGAGAAGGAACCCGGGCTGACGCCCGCCGTGGCCGTCTCCGAGCCGGTGCCGACGCCGACCGACGCGACCTCCTCGGGCGAGGCCGCGGCTCCCGCAGATGCGGCGGCCGCACCCATCGACTCCACGGGGTGCGTCCGA
>DATIAB010000319.1:0-3315 GCA_035458265.1 Ornithinibacter sp.
TCTCGTACGCGATGGAGGTGACCTTCTTGTCGACGAGCTCGCGGGTGAGGGGCTCGTCGGCAGCCAGGTGCAGGTAGGTGAACAGCGTCAGGCCCTCGCGCAGGCGGTGGTACTCCTGCGCCACCGGCTCCTTGACCTTCACGACCATGTCGGCCTCGCCCCACACGTCATCGGCCTCGTCGAGGATGCGAGCGCCCTGGGAGACGTACTCCTCGTCCGTGATCGTCGAGCCGAGCCCGGCGCCCTTCTCGATGAGCACCTCGTGCCCGCGGCGGACGAGCTCGTGGACACCCACGGGGGTGATGCCGACGCGGAACTCGTTGTTCTTGACCTCGCTGGGGATACCGACCTTCACGGCAATCTGGCCCTGTCTGTCTCGTCGGACACCGCGGCGCCATTGCCGCGGCGGGTGCGCCGCCTGGGCGCGCGATGCGAGTCTAGACCCGGGTCGCGCGAGCGCCCCACGACCTCGAGGAGCCCTTCGTGAAGCTGTACAGCGACATCCCCGCCCGACGTCTCGTGCAGGTCGCCGCAGACGTGGGCATCGTGCTGTGGGTGGTTCTGTGGGTGCGTGTCGCGGGCCGCGTCCACGACACGACGATGGAGCTCGCGCAGCCCGGTCGCGACCTCGCGAGCGCCGGTGCGAGCTTCCGGGGAACGATGACGAGCGCCGGCGACGGGGTCGACGACCTGCCGCTGCTCGGCGACCGGGTCGCGACGCCCTTCCGCTCGGCATCCGGTGTCGGCACCGAGCTCGAGCAGGTCGGCACCGAGCTCGTGTCGGCGGTCGAGCAGCTCGCGCTGGTGCTGGCGCTCACCACGGCGCTGGTGCCGGTGCTCATCGTGGGGCTCTTCTGGCTCGCCCTGCGGCTGCGGTTCGCCCGCCGCGCCGGCGCGGCCCAGCGATTCATCGACGCCGCACCCGACCTGGACCTGTTCGCCCTGCGTGCCATGGCCAACCAGCCGATGCCGCGCCTGGCTGCCGTCTCGGACGATCCGGCGGGTGCCTGGCGCCGCGGCGACGACGACGTCATCCACGCCCTGGCCCTGCTGGAGCTGCGTGAGGTCGGGCTGCGACCGCCCGTGGTGAGTCCGACCTGAGGGCCACCTCGTGATGGCTACCTCGTGATGACGCCCGGGCGCAGGTCCGCCGGGGGGCACTGCCACGACCCGGCCTCCGCGTCGACCTGCTCGCCCGAGCGGATGTCCTTGACCTGGTCACCGCCCTCCCCCGCGCCCGGGAACCAGACGAACGGGATGCCGCGCCGGTCGGCGTAGCGGATCTGCTTGCCGAAGCGCGCGGCACTCGGAGCCACCTCACACGGGATGCCGCGCGCCCGCAACGCCGCCGCGACCCGTCGCGACGACTCGCGGCTGTCGTCGTCGTTGACGGCCACGAGCACCGCTGCCGGGGTCGAGCGGCTCGCGGTGAGACCGCGCCGGGCCACGAGGAGGTGCACGAGCCGGGTCAGGCCGATGGAGATGCCCACGCCCGGGTAGGTCGTGCGGCCGTCACTGGCGAGCGAGTCGTACCGCCCTCCGGAGCAGATCGAGCCCCAGGACTCGGACCCCACGAGCTGCGTCTCGTAGACCGTGCCGGTGTAGTAGTCCAGGCCGCGGGCGATCCTGAGGTCGGCGACCAGCACACCCGGAGCCTGCTCCATGCCCACGGCGATCACGGCGGCGAGGGCGTCCAGGCCCTCGTCGAGGGTGGGGTGGCTCACGCCGAGGTCGCGCACGGCATCCACGAAGGAGAGGTCGGCGCGGCTGATGGCAGCCAGGGCGAGCGCCTGCGCGGCCTGCTCGGGGGTGGTGCCGGCCTCCAGGAGCATGGTCGTGACCTTCTCGGGACCGATCTTGTCGAGCTTGTCGACGATGCGCAGGGTGCCGGCGACGTCGGTGAGCCCGATGCCGAGGTAGAAGCCCTCGGGGATCTTGCGGTTGTTGACCTGGATGCGGAACTCGCCGATCGGCAGGCGGGCGAACGCCTCGGCGATGACGAGCGGCATCTCGGCCTCGAAGTGCGGCGCGAGCTCGCCGATGTCCACGACGTCGATGTCGGCTTGGGTGAACTCGCGGAAACGGCCCTCCTGCGGGCGCTCGCCGCGCCATACCTTCTGGATCTGGTAGCGGCGGAACGGGAAGGCGAGCTTGCCGGCGTTCTCGAGCACGTAGCGCGCAAAGGGCACGGTGAGGTCGAAGTGCAGGCCCAGCGCGGCATCCCGACCGCTGTCGTCGCCCGCGAGACGGGTGACTGCGTAGACCTCCTTGTCGGCGTCGCCGCCCTTGCCGAGCAGCCGCTCGACGGGCTCGACCGCCCTGGTCTCCAGGGGCGCGAAGCCGTGCAGCTCGAAGACCTCGCGGATGACGTCGAGGAAGTGCAGCTCGAGGAGCCGTTCGGCAGGCAGGAACTCGGGGAACCCCGAGATCGGGGTCACCTTGGTGGGAGGGGTCACGCGCCCAATCCTTGCAGGTACGGGTTGGCGGCCCGCTCACGGCGCATCGTCGTGGCCGGACCGTGACCGGTGAGCACCAGGGTGGAGTCCGGCAGCGGCAGGACGACGTCGCGCAGGCTGCGCTGCATCGCGTCGTGGTCGCCACCCGCCAGGTCGGTGCGGCCGATCGACCCGGCGAACAGGACGTCGCCGGAGACCATCGTGCGGTCCAGTCCCTCGTCCGCCGGCAGCCCGTCGGGCACGGCGCCCAGACCGAACATCACCGAACCCTCGGTGTGCCCCGGCGCGTGCAGCACCTCGACCTCGAGGCCGGCGAGGGTGAGCGTCTGCCGGTCGGTGACCTCGACGACGCGCTCGGGCTCTCGCCAGGTGGCCCGCTGGCCGAACTGCTGCTCCATCATCGCCAGGGTGCCGGGTGCCAGGCTGGCGATCGGGTCCTTGAGGCGGTAGCGGTCGTCCGCGTGGATGTAGGCCGCCGTGTCCCCGCCGCACACCGGGGTCACCGAGTAGACGTGGTCGAGGTGCCCGTGGGTGAGCAGCACGGCGGCCGGGCGCAACCGGTGCTCGGCGAGCACCTCGCGCAGGGTGGCCTCGACCCCGATGCCCGGGTCGACCACGAGGCATTCCTGCCCGGGCCCGGTCGCGAGCACATAGCAGTTGGTGGCAAAGGCAGCAGCGGGAAAGGCGACGGCGAGCACGGTGCGAGCGTAGCCGCCCACGGGCTGCCTAGACTGGGCCGCTGTTGCCGCACCACGGAGGGACCTCGAGCCATGACCAAGGAGCAGGAGCGCGCCCGCGCGCGCCGCCGCCACGAGCGTCAGATGAAGGCGATCGCCCAGCGCGAGGCCGACGGCGCCCG